>JAEZEK010000450.1 GCA_023417735.1 Pseudomonadota bacterium
CCCTCAACCAGGGCGCTCCGGAGGGCGCGACCAGGGTGGCGGGCGAGGGTCGCACGGTCATCCCCGGCCTCGTGGACATGCGCGTCTTCGTCGGCGAGCCGGGCGGCGAGCACCGCGAGACGCTCGCAACCGCCAGCCTCGCTGCGGCGGCGGGCGGCGTCACGACCGTCGTCACCATGCCGGACACGAACCCGATCATCGACGATCCGGCGCTCGTGGACTTCGTGCTGCGGCGCGCGCGCGACACCGCCAAGGTGAACGTCCATCCGATGGCAGCGCTGACCCGCGGCCTGATGGGCGAGGAGCTCTCCGAGTTCGGCCTGCTCCAGGACGCCGGAGCCGTCGCCTTCACGCAAGGCCGCGCCTCGCTCCGGAACGCGCAGGTGATGCGCAACGCCCTCACCTACGCGCGCGATTTCGACGCGCTGATCGTCCATCACACAGAGGACCGGGATCTCGCCGCGGCCGGCGTGATGAACGAGGGCGAGACCGCGACCCGTCTCGGCCTGCCGGGGATCCCGCGCGAGGCCGAGGCGATCGTGCTCGACCGCGACCTGAAGCTCGCGCGCCTGACCGGCGCGCGCTACCACGCCGCCCAGCTCTCCTGCGGGCAGTCGCTCTGGTCGGTCCGGCGCGCCAAGGAGGCGGGGCTCGCGGTCACCGCCGGCGCCGCGATCGCGCATCTCGCGCTCAACGAGAACGACATCGGCGCCTACCGGACCTTCTTCAAGATGTCGCCGCCCCAGCGCGGCGAGGACGACCGGCGCGCGCTCGTGGAAGCTCTCGCCGACGGCACGCTCGACGTCGTCTGTTCCGCCCACGACCCGCAGGACGTGGAAGGCAAGCGCCAGCCCTTCGCCGAGGCGGCCGACGGCGCGATCGGGCTGGAAACCCTCTTCGCGGTCGGACTGCGCCTGGTGCATGATGGCGACGTTGCGCTCCCGAGGCTGGTCGACGCCATGAGCACCCGCCCCGCCGCCCTGTTGAAGCTTCGCGCCGGCACGCTCGCGCCGGGGGCGCCGGCGGACCTCGCGATCGTGGATCTCGAGCGGCCCTGGGTCGTGAGCGAGCGCGCGCTTCGTTCGAAGTCGCGCAACACCGCCTTCGAAGGTGCGCGGCTGACGGGGAAGGTGATGCGGACCTTCGTCGGCGGCCGGACCGTGTTCCAGCACGACGATGGCCTGGACAAGCCGCATGGCTGAGTGGTCGGGCCTCGTACCGGGCTGGCCGACGATCGTCGCGGCGCTCGTCCTCGGCTACCTCCTCGGTTCGGTCCCGTTCGGGGTGATCCTCACCCGCCTTGCGGGCCTCGGCGACGTGCGCCGGATCGGGTCCGGCAACATCGGTGCGACCAACGTGCTGCGCACGGGGAGGAAGGGGCTGGCGGCGCTGACGCTCCTCGGCGACGGCCTCAAAGGCACCGCCGCCGTGCTGATCGCGGCATCCTGGGGACCGGCGGCAGCGGCGGCGGCAGGCCTCGGCGCCTTTCTCGGCCATTGTTTCCCCATCTGGCTCGGCTTCAAGGGCGGCAAGGGCGTGGCGACCTATCTCGGCATCCTGCTCGGGCTGCACTGGCCGACGATGATCGCGACCGCCTTGGTGTGGCTCGTAACGGCCGCCGTGACCCGCTACTCCTCGCTCTCGGCGCTCGTCGCGAGCGCGCTCGCGCCGGTGATCCTCTTCCTGTTCGGCGAAATCCGGTATGCCGAGCTGGCGGCGCTCCTCGCCGCCATCCTCTGGGTGCGGCACCGCGCCAACATCGCCCGGCTGATGAGCGGCCGCGAAAGCCGGATCGGGCGGCCGTGAAGCCGGGCGGCGCAGCGGCGGGCGGGG
Organism: Pseudomonadota bacterium; assembly: GCA_023417735.1. Taxonomy (GTDB): domain Bacteria; phylum Pseudomonadota; class Alphaproteobacteria; order Rhizobiales; family Afifellaceae; genus Propylenella. Next base: position 1,834 of record JAEZEK010000450.1, read on the forward strand.
TTCGTCTGACCGATGCGCAGCGCCTCGCGTGGCTCCGCCTCATCCGCAGCGAGAATGTCGGACCCGCCACCTTCCGGTCCCTCGTCAACCATTTCGGCACTGCGCAGGCCGCGCTCGAAGGCCTGCCCGACCTCTCCCGGCGTGGCGGGCGGAGCAGCCTCAGGATCGCCAGCGCGACGGAGGCCGAGGAGGAGCTTTCCGCGGCCGAGCGGATCGGCGCGCGCTTCGTCGGCCTCGGCGAGCCCGACTACCCTCCCTGGCTGCGCCATGCGGACCAGCCGCCGCCGCTTCTCGCCGTGCGCGGGGACACACGCGTGCTCGCGCGCCCCGCGATCGCCCTTGTCGGCGCCCGCAACGCTTCCGTCGCCGGGCGCAAGATGGCGGCCCTGCTCGCCCGCGACCTCGGCCAGGCCGACTTCGTCATCGTCTCCGGCTTCGCCCGCGGCATCGATGCTGCCGCGCACGAGGCGGCACTCGCCACGGGTACCGTCGCGGTCTTCGCCGGCGGCGTGGACGTAGTGTATCCGCGCGAACACGAGGGCTTGCTCGGAGCGCTTCTCGACGCGGGCAGCGCCGTGACCAGCGAGATGCCGATCGGATGGGAACCGCGCGCGCGGGACTTCCCCCGCCGCAACCGGGTGATCGCCGGCATGACGCTCGGCACCGTCGTCGTCGAAGCCGCGGAGCGGTCGGGATCGCTCATCACGGCGCGCCTTGCGCTCGAACAGAACCGCGAGGTGATGGCGGTTCCCGGCTCGCCGCTCGACCCGCGGGCGGAGGGCGCGAACCGGCTCCTCAAGCAGGGCGCGCGGCTGGTCACGACGGCAGCCGACGTCATCGAGGCGCTCGCGCCGATGCTCGACCGCGAAATCGCGGTCCCGCCCTCGTTCGCAGATCTCCGGATGCCAGACGAGGGGATCGAGCCGGGAGAGCCAGCTGAGACCGAGCGCGAGAAGGTCATGGAGGCGCTGGGACCCACTCCCATTCCGATCGACGACATCGTCCGGTTCACCGGCGTGGCGGCCCGGCACGTCCAGGTCGTGCTGCTCGAACTGGACCTTTCCGGCCGCATCGAGCGGCACCCCGGGAACCGGGTGTCGCTGCGCTGAGCATCCGTGCCACGGTCACGAGCCTTCGTCCGTACGCAGCACGCTTCGCTCGGCCGCGATCCGCTTCGCTTCGATCACGGCCATGTCGATCAGATAGGCGAGGAAGGGGAGCTGGTTGGCCTCGGCGATCCGGCGCAGATGACCGGCCGTGACGGCGATGTACTCGGCGGCTCCGCATACCGTGCTGTCGCCGTTCCCGTCCGCCACCGACCGACTCGGCATTGCTTCCGCCCTGGCTGCTGGTTGGCGGCAAGCTTACAGCGGCGGCCCGTCAAATCAACTACTTTTGCGAAAGCTGTAACACTAAAGCTCGCTGTAGTTGTAACTCGGTACTCTCCACGTTCTCCCGGCTCCGACCAATGCCCGAACCCGAGCCAGCCTCCGGGGAGCGGCGGGCGAGCAAGACCCGCCGGGACCCCGAGTCATCGCCTGCGGCTGCGCGAGATGCCCTTCTCCTCCAGTTCGCGGAGGTACTGAGCCCAGATCGCATCCTGCTCGCGTCCAATCTTGCGCAAATAGCCCCAGCTGTAGATGCCGGTATCATGGCGGTCGTCGAAGGCGATCTTCACCGCATAATTGCCGACCGGATCGATCCGCATGACCTTCACGTCCTCCTTGCCTCCGACGGTGACGCGCTGCTCCGGCGAATGGCCCTGGACCTCGGCCGAAGGCGACACGACGCGGAGATACTCGGCCGGCAGCGCAAAACTCTCGCCGGTGTCGAAACTGACGGTCAGGGTCCGCTTGTCCTTTGACAAGCGCAGTTCGGTCGGCCACGGTTCGGGCAATCGTTCCTCCTTGGCGGGCGAGCCGAAGGGGTTGGCCGGCTCGCGCGATTCATTACATTGACCCGATCGGGGCGCCGGGCAACACTTGCCCGGAAGGCGGAGGCAGCATTGGCGTCGGACTTGACGGGAACAGCGACCAGGCCGGAGCCGGCGATGATCGACCGGTTCGGGCGGGCAATCACGTATCTCCGCGTATCGGTTACCGATCGCTGCGACTTCCGCTGCGTCTATTGCATGGCGGAAGACATGACCTTCCTGCCGAAGAAGGACCTGCTGACGATCGAGGAGCTGGAGCGGCTCTGCACGGCGTTCATCGCCAAGGGCGTGCGCAAGCTTCGCATCACCGGCGGCGAGCCGCTGGTGCGCCGCGACATCATGAAGCTGTTCGACGCGCTCGGCCGGCAGCTCCGCACGGGCGGGCTCGAGGAGCTGACCGTCACCACGAACGGCTCGCAGCTCGAGCGTTACGCCCGACCTCTTTTCGACGCCGGAGTCCGCCGCATCAACGTGTCGCTCGACACGCTCGACAGGGCCAAGTTCAAGGCGATCACCCGTCGCGGGGAACTCGGCCGGGTCATGGCCGGGATAACGGCCGCCCAGGAGGCCGGGCTCAGGATCAAGCTCAATACCGTGGCGCTCAAGGGCGTGAACGACCACGAGATCCCCGACATGATCCGCTGGGCCCACGCCCACGACATGGACCTCACGCTCATCGAGACAATGCCGCTCGGCGACATCGACGGCGACCGCACCGATCAGTACCTGCCGCTCTCGCTCGTGCGCGCACGGCTGAAGGAGCTGTTCACGCTGGAGGACATTCCGTACCGCACCGGCGGCCCGGCGCGCTACGTGAATGTGGCGGAAACCGGCGGACGGCTCGGCTTCATCACCCCGATGACCCACAAATTCTGCTAAAGCTGCAACCGCGTGCGCGTGACCTGCACGGGGACGCTCTTCATGTGCCTCGGCCAGGAGGATGCCGCGGATCTGCGCGCACCGCTCCGCGCCTCGGAAGGCAATGACCTCCTGATGCAGGCCATCGACGAGGCGATTGCGCGCAAGCCGAAGGGTCACGACTTCGTGATCGACCGCCGCACCAGCCGCCCGAGCGTGCGGCGCCACATGAGCGTGACGGGGGGCTGATCGGCCTTTTCGCGCATTTCGATCATGACCTTCGCCATTTGCAGCGCGCATGAACTGATGTAGAGGCGGCGGGTCATTTCTCCTGCCGCCATGTCCGCTCCCAACACTGCCACTGACAACCGGCGCGGCATCGCCTTCATGCTCGCCGCCATGGCCGCCTTTCTGGTCAACGACACGCTGGTGAAGCTGGCGAGCGCGGACCTGCCGGTCGGGCAGATCGTATTCGTGCGCGGGCTGATGGCGACGCCGCTCCTGCTTCTCGCCGCATGGTGGCAGGGCGTGCCGGTGGAGATGCGCGGCCTCTTCCATCCCATCGTCGGGCTGCGGACCATCGGGGAGATGGGCTCCACCGGCTTCTACCTGAGCGCCCTCGCGCATCTGCCGATCGCAAACGCGACGGCGATCCTTCTGCTGGTCCCGCTCGCCACAACCGCCGGCGCCGCCTTGTTCCTGCGCGAGCCCGTCGGCCTGCGGCGCTGGACGGCGATCGGCATCGGCCTCTTCGGTGCGCTCATCATCGTGAGGCCGGGCATGGAGGGCTTCACGGTCTGGTCGGTGGTCGCGCTCGTCGCCGCCTTGTTCGTGACGACGCGGGACCTCTGCTCGCGGATGATCCCGCCCAACCTGCCGGTCTTTGCGGTCTCGGCAGCCGCATCGGCGGCAGTGGCCGTGGTCGGCCTCGTGATGGGCATGTGGGAGGACTGGGTGGTGCTCGGAGCCGGCGACTACCTCTATCTCGCCGGATCGGCCGTGCTGCTCTCGGCCGGCTACGTGCTGATCCTGCATGCAATGCGGGCCGGCGACGTGGCCGTGGTGGCGCCGTTCAGATACTCGATCATCCTCTGGGCCATCGCCATCCAGGCCGTCGTGTTTGCCGCCTGGCCGGACCTGCCCACCCTCGCCGGAAGCGCGATCCTGGTCGCCACCGGCCTCTACACGTTCAACCGCGAACGCAAGCGCGCGAAGCTGCGCCCGGCCGCCGCCGCACTCACGGCGCCTGCCCCGAAATGACGGTGCCGCACACCGACGGCACCGATGCCGGGCGCGGCGGACCCGCCGGCGGGATCCGGCGGCCGCCGATCCTCGCGCTGGTCGCGATCTCGGCGCTGTCCCCCTTCGCGATCAACGTGATCGTGCCGTCCATGCCGGCGCTCGAGCGCCATTTCTCGGCGGATTACGGCACTGTCCAGCTGGTGCTCTCATTGTTCCTGGTCGCGGTGGCGGCCGGGCAGATCTTCGTCGGTCCGCTCTCGGACCGGTTCGGCCGCCGGCCCGTCCTCCTCCTCGGGTTCCTGATTTTCACCCTCGCCAGCCTCGCGGGCGTGTTCGCACAGAGCATCGCGGCGCTGATCGCCCTCAGGATCGTGCAGGGCGCGAGCGGCTGCGTCGGGATCGCGCTGGGGCGCGCGATCATCCGCGATCTGTACGACCGCCGGCAGGCCGCCAGCATGATCGGCTACGTGACCATGGGCATGGCGATGGCGCCGATGCTCGCGCCGTTCTTCGGCGGCGTGCTGCAGGAAACCCAGGGCTGGCGCGCCGTGTTCGTCCTGATGACGGCGTTCGGCCTCGTCTGCCTGCTGGTGACGGTGCGCTGGATACCCGAGACCAACTTCGCGCGGACCCCGGCCCTCAGCTTCGGAACGATGCTGCGCGATTTCCGCCTGCTCGGCTCGGAGCGCGACTTCGTGCTCTTCACGGCGAGCACGGGCCTGACGGCCGGCGTGTTCTTCGCCTTTCTCGGCGGCGCGCCCTATGTCGCGGAACGCATCCTCGACCTGTCGCCGAGCGTCTACGGGCTTTGGTTCAGCCTGCTCGCGATCGGCTATGCGCTCGGCAACTTCCTCTCGGCCCGGTTCTCCGAGCGGTTCGGCCTGGTGCGGATGATCCTTTACGGCTCCTATCTCGGCCTCGCCTCGATCGTCGCGGCCATGCTCCTCTTCGCGGCCGGGTTCGGCTCGGCCTCCGCGCTGTTCCTGCCGATGGCGGTCTCCGGCATCGCGAACGGCATCGTGCTGCCGAATTCGCTGTCGGGGGCGATCAGCGTGCGTCCCGAAATCGCCGGCGCGGCGGCAGGGCTCACGGGCGCCGTCCAGATCGGCGCGGGCGCCGTCCTCAGCGCGCTCGTCGGCATGCTCCTGGAAGGGAGCACCGCCCCCTTCCCGATGTTCGCCGTCATGATCCCGGCGGCCGTGGTCGCGCTCGCCGCCGCCTACGGCATCCGCCATCGGCGCCCGGCCGGCGATCCGGCCGCGTAGCGGCTCACCCGAGGTCGATCTCGCCTTCGACCACGTGCTGGAGGTCGGTCCCCTCGGCGGTGACGAGCGCACGCACCCTCAGCGTCCCCTTGAGCTCGCCGTCCGCGACGACGCGCTCGATCTCGCGCTGCGACGTGACGCCGACCTGCTTCAGGAACTTGCGCATGGACATGTTGAAGCGGTCTTCGTTGCGGTCATCGGTCATGGTCTACTCCTCGATCACGATGGACGGAGCCCGTTGCACACCGCCGGCGCGGTGCGCCTCCACGCCGTCCCAGACGCGGCGGGCGATCTCCTTGTAGATGGTCGCGTGCGGCCCGTCGGGATCCGCGATCACGACCGGCATGCCGGAATCGGAGCGTTCCCGGATTTCCATGTGGAGCGGCACGGCCCCGAGGAACGGCGCGCCGATCCGCGCCGCCTCGGCCTCCGCCCCGCCATGCCCGAAAATGTCGGAGCGGCCGCCGCAATGCGGGCAGACTAAATAGCTCATGTTCTCCACGATCCCGAGCACCGGCACGTCGACCCGGCGGAACATGTTGAGCCCCTTGCGGGCGTCGATCAGCGCCAGGTCCTGAGGGGTCGAGACGATGACGGCGCCGGCGAGCGGCACCTGCTGGGCCATGGTGAGCTGCGCGTCGCCGGTGCCCGGAGGCATGTCGACGACGATCACGTCGAGCTCGCCCCACGCCACCTCGCGCAGCATCTGGGTCAGCGCGGAAACCACCATCGGCCCGCGCCAGATCATGGGCGTCTCCTCGTCGACGAGGAAGCCCATCGACATGACCTTCATGCCGTAACCGTCGAGCGGCTTCAGAACGCGCCCGTGCAGCGGCTCGGGCTTGCCGGAGAGGTGGAGAAGGCGCGGCAGCGACGGTCCGTAGATGTCGGCGTCGAGCATGCCGACCTTCAGGCCGATCGCCTGGAGCGCTAGGGCGAGGTTCACCGCAGTCGTCGACTTGCCGACGCCGCCCTTGCCCGACGCGACAGCGATGATCGCGCCGACGCCGGGCACGCCCGGCTTCTGCGGCGTTCCGCCGGCCGCCGGCGCCGTCGCAGGCACGGGGCCGGCCATAGGCGAGCTCCTCGGCGGGGCGGAGGCTGCCGAACCGCCCCTCCGCTCCGCGGTGAGCGCGACCATCGCCTGCACGACCCCTGGTACGGCGCGCACGGCACGCTCGGCCGCCTGCCGCAAGGGCTCCAGTTCGCGCGCGCGCTCGGCCGGCACCGTGATGGAGAAGATCACCTTCCCGTCCGAAATGACGATGTCGGACACGAGGCCGAGACCGACCACGTCGCCCGTCCCGCCGGGTCCCCTCACCTGCTTCAGCGCATCGAGAACCGCTTCCCTGGTGACCTCAGCCCCCTTCGTCCGTCGTCCTCCTGGCCAGCGCAAGACGCATCTCCCTCGGCTCTCTGCCGCTCCAAACTGGCGCGACATCTACTCCTTTTGTCCCGGGTGGCAAGTGAAGCCGGGCCATGCGATATGGCATTCCTTCCTGGGGCGTGAGAACGGGCGGCTCGCGATCGCCCGGCGTCGCTTTCGGTGCGAGGGGGGAAACAGGGCTTGGCAGCGCTTCTGGCCGTGAGCCGGACGATCGACGCCGTGACGGTCTTCGTCGGCCGCGCCGTGGCGTGGCTCGTGCTCGCCGCGGTCCTCGTGAGCGCGGGCAACGCCGTGATCCGAAAGGCCTTCGACATGAGCTCGAATGCCTGGCTGGAACTGCAATGGTACCTGTTCGGCGCCGTCTTCATGCTCGCCGCCGCCTACACGCTCCAGCGCAACGAGCACATCCGCATCGACATCGTGTCGGGGAACCTTTCCAAGCGGACGCGGGACTGGATCGACCTGCTCGGCCACGTCCTGATCCTCCTCCCCTTCGTGTCGCTGATGATCTGGCTCCTCATCCCCTATGTCCGCCTCTCGGTCCGGATCGGGGAGCATTCGCCGAATGCGGGCGGGCTCATCCTCTGGCCGGCAAAGGCGCTGCTGCTTGCAGGCTTCGCCCTGCTCCTGTTCCAGGCGGTTTCCGAAATCATCAAGCGCATCGCCGTGATCGCCGGGGCAATCCCCGACCCGACGCCCGAACAGCAGGCGCATCCCGCCGTCGCCGAGCTGGAATCCACGGCGGCGGTCGGCGAGGGACCGGCGGGCCCGCGCCCGGGCGAGCGGGGACGCTGACCATGGCGCAGTTCATCGCGCACAACCTCGCGCCGATCATGTTCACGGCGCTCGTCGTGTTCCTGCTGCTCGGCTATCCGGTCGCCTTCGCGCTCGCGGCGAACGGACTGCTCTTCTTCGTCATCGGCGTGGAACTCGCGCCGCTGTCCAGCGGCGAGATCACGCTCTCCTGGCCGCTGCTCGGCGCGCTGCCGGACCGCCTGTTCGGCATCATGAGCAACGAGACCCTGCTCGCGATCCCGTTCTTCACCTTCATGGGGCTGATCCTCGAACGATCGGGCATGGCCGAGGACCTGCTCGACACGATCGGGCAGCTCTTCGGCCCGATCCGCGGCGGGCTCGCCTTCGCCGTCGTCTTCGTCGGCGCGCTTCTCGCCGCGACGACGGGCGTCGTCGCCGCCTCGGTGATCGCGATGGGCCTCATCTCCCTGCCGATCATGCTCCGATACGGCTACGACCGCCGGCTCGCGACCGGCGTCATCGCGGCGTCCGGAACCCTCGCCCAGATCATCCCTCCCTCGCTCGTCCTGATCGTGATGGCCGACCAGCTCGGCCGCTCGGTGGGCGACATGTATGCCGGCGCCCTCATACCGGGGCTGGTGCTCACCAGCCTCTATATCGGCTACGTCGTGCTTCTCACGCTGGTTCGTCCGGGCGCCGCGCCTGCCCTGCCGCTGGAGGCGCGCACGCTCGGCTCAGGCGTCACCTCGCTGTTCGTCGCGCTCGCCGCGGCGGTGCTCGTCTCCTATGCCGCCGGCCGCGCATTCGAGGGCAACGTGGAGCGGGGCGCGGCCATCTGGGGCGCCACAGTCGGCGTCGGCGTCGTCTACCTCGCCGCGGTCCTCAACAGGGTGCTCGGCCTCGGGCTCTTCTCGCGCCTCGCCGAGCAGGTCATCATCGTCCTCGTCCCGCCGCTCGCGCTCATCTTCCTGGTGCTAGGCACCATCTTCCTGGGCGTGGCGACGCCGACGGAGGGCGGCGCGATGGGCGCGGTAGGCGCCCTGGTGCTTGCCGCCGCGAAGGGCAGATTGCGGCTGGACGTCCTCACGCAGGCGCTCGATTCGACTGCGAAGCTCTCCGCCTTCGTGATCTTCATCCTGATCGGCGCGCGGGTGTTCTCGCTCACCTTCTACGGCGTGAACGGCCACATCTGGGTGGAGGAGCTGCTGCTGAACGTGCCCGGCGGCGAGACCGGCTTCCTGATCGTCGTCAACGTGCTCGTCTTCTTCCTCGCCTTCTTCCTGGATTTCTTCGAGCTCGCATTCATCGTCGTCCCGCTGCTCGGCCCGGTGGCGGAGAAGCTCGGCATCGACCTCATCTGGTTCGGCGTGCTCCTCGGCATCAACATGCAGACGAGCTTCATGCATCCGCCTTTCGGGTTCGCGCTGTTCTTCCTGCGCTCGGTCGCGCCGCGGAGCGCCTACGTGGACCGGCTCACGAAGAAGCGGATCGAGGGGATCACCACGGGCCAGATCTACTGGGGCGCCGTCCCGTTCGTGATCATCCAGGTCATCATGGTCGGCCTCACGATCGCCTTCCCGCAGATGGTCATGCACTACAAGGGAACGGCGCCCACCATCGACCCGAGCGAGTTCCGGCTCGAACTCCCGCCGATCGGGGGGCAGGGCCCGCCGAGCTTCGGGCCGCCGAGCTTTGGTCCGCCTGGGGGCCCGCAGCCCGGCGTGCGGGGCGGGTGCGGCCTGCCGGGCCAGCTGAATTTCGGCGGACCGCAGACGCCGACCGCCCCACCCGCGGCTGAGCCAGCTCCGGGCGCCCTGCCCCACCCGGGCGCAGGCCTCCCGGG
>JAEZEK010000034.1 GCA_023417735.1 Pseudomonadota bacterium
CTCCTCGCCCCTGGCGACGACGCCGTAGCTGCCGACCTGGTCGTGCGGGACCTCCTCGACGGCGCTCACGTTGCCGCCGTGCCGCTCGTAGGCGCGCAGCATCTGGGAGAGGCAGCCGGTCGGCGCCTGCATCAGCATGTCCGGCAGGAGCAGCGCGAAGGGCTCGCGGCCGACGATGTCGCGCGCGCACCAGACGGCGTGGCCGAGGCCGAGCGGGGACTGCTGGCGCGTGAAGCTGGTCGTGCCGGGCTCGGGCAGGTCGCGGTGGAGGAGCTCGAGCTCCTTCGTCTTGCCGCGCTCGTTCAACGTCATCTCGAGTTCGACCTGGATGTCGAAATGGTCGGCGATCACGGACTTGTTCCGGCCGGTGACGAACACGAAGTGCTCGATGCCGGCCTCGCGCGCCTCGTCGACGGCGTACTGGATGATCGGCCGGTCGACGACCGTCAGCATCTCCTTCGGCATCGCCTTGGTCGCCGGTAGGAAGCGCGTCCCCAGACCGGCCACGGGAAAGACAGCTTTACGAATTCGGTTTACCACGCTTAAGCCTTTCCATTCGGTCGCTAGAATTGATCGATTACTGTAGCTTCAGGCGGTCCGTCCATAGATCCCCCGGCCGAGGTGAGCGGTAGAATGAGCGTGCTGGTTACAGGCGGCGGCGGCTATATCGGCAGCCACATGGTGTGGGAACTGGTCGAACGCGGCGAACGCATCGTCGTGCTAGACGACCTTTCCACCGGGTTCGACTGGGCCGTCGCGCCCGCCGCCGAGCTGATCGTCGGCGATGTCGGCGACCGGGTGCTGCTCGACCGCATCCTCAAGACCCGCGCCGTCGATGCCGTCTTCCATTTCGCCGGCTCCGTGGTGGTGCCCGACTCCGTCGCCGATCCCCTCGGCTACTACCTGAACAACACCGTCAAGTCGCGCGAATTGCTGGCCGCTGCCGTGTCGCATGGGGTGCGCAGCTTCGTGTTCTCCTCGACCGCCGCAGTCTACGGCATTCCCGCCTCGGTGCCGGTGTTCGAAACCGCACCGCTCGACCCGCTCTCGCCCTACGGCGCGTCGAAGATGATGACGGAGCGGATGCTGTCCGATGCCGCCGCCGCCTCCGATCTCCGCTACGTGGCGCTGCGCTACTTCAACGTCGCCGGCGCCGACCCGCTGCAGCGCACCGGGCAGGCGACGCGCGGCGCCACCCACCTGATGAAGGTGGCGATCGAGGCGGCCACCGGGCAGCGCGACAGCGTGGCCGTGTTCGGGTCGGATTACGACACGAGCGACGGCACGGGCGTCCGCGACTTCATCCACGTCACCGACCTCGTGAAGGCGCACGGCGCGGCGCTCGACCATCTGAGGCGCGGCGGCGAGAGCATGGTCCTCAACTGCGGCTACGGCCGCGGCTACACGGTGCTCGAGGTGCTGGATGCCGTGCAGCGCGTGTCCGGCGCGACCCTCGACATCCGCATGCGCGGGCGGCGGCCCGGCGACATTCCGGCGATGGTGGCGGGCGCCGAGCGCATCCGGGCGGAACTCGGCTGGACGCCGCACTTCGACGACCTCGACACCATCGTCGAGCATGCACTCGCCTGGGAACGGCTGCTGATGCGGCGCCTGGCCGCGTGAGCCGAACGCTTTGTTAACCATGAGACCGCCAGTTTCGGCGTGGAAGGATGTTCCGACCACGCATACGGGCGCGCCATGGCTTCAATCCTCAACATCGGCCTCGTTGCCGCCGCACTCCTGTTCCTGCCTGCCGCGGTGACGGGAAGAGCACAGGCCGACGAGGGGTTCCGGCTCTGGCTGGCGGAGTTCCGGCCGGCCGCCGAGGCCGAGGGGATCGACCCGGCGGTGCTCGATTCCGCCTTCGACGGCGTCGTGCCCGATCCGGAGGTGCTGGAGAAGGCCCGGCACCAGCCGGAGTTCGTCAAGCCGATCTGGGACTATCTCGGCCAGGCCGTCTCGGAGGCGCGCATCCGCAACGGGCAGGCGATGCTGGCGCGCCACCGCAACGACCTCGGGCGGATCGAGGCGGAGTATGCGGTCGACCGCCACATCCTCGTCGCGATCTGGGGGATCGAATCGTCCTACGGCGAGGCGCTCTCCAACCCGCGGATCGTGAAGCCGATCATCCGCTCGCTCGCCACGCTCGCCCACGGCGATCCGCGCCGCGCGCAGTTCGCGCGGACCCAGCTCCTCGCCGCGCTGAAGATTCTGCAGCGCGGCGACGTTTCCGCCGCGGACCTGACCGGCTCGTGGGCGGGGGCGATGGGGCACACCCAGTTCATCCCGACCACCTTCGAGGATCACGCCGTGGACTTCGACGGCGACGGGGTGCGGAACGTCTGGCACTCGCCGGCCGACGCGCTCGCCTCGGCCGCCAACTACCTGAGGGCGTCGGGCTGGGTGAGCGGCCGGCCGTGGGGCCATGAGGCGATCCTGCCGGAGGACTTCGATTTCGGCCTCGCCGACCAGAGCACGGAGCGCAGCATCGCGGAATGGCGGGGGCACGGCGTCCGGCACGCGGACGAGGCCGCCGACGTCGGCCCGGACGAGGCGGCGGTGCTGGTTCTCCCGGTCGGCGCGAAGGGCCCGGCCTTCCTGATGTTGCGGAACCACTACGTCATCAGGCGTTATAACAATGCGCTCGCCTATGCGCTGGCCGTCGGCCATCTCGCCGACCGCCTGCGCGGCGGCGGGGCGTTCGTGCAGTCCTGGCCGGTGACGGAACTGCCCCTCGCCGGCACGGACCGGGAGGAATTGCAGAAGCTCCTGGCGGAGGCGGGCTATTATGACGGCCCGATCGACGGCCTGATCGGACCCCGCTCAATCGCCGCAATTCGGGCGTACCAGAGCGAGGCCGGCCTTACGCCGGACGGACATGCAGGGGCGGTCTTGCTGGAGGCGCTGCGCGGAAGCTAGGTGGCGCCAGCGGAGGACGGAATGGACCGGACACGGCACATCTTCTCGGCCTTACTGGCTGTCATCCTGGTGATCGGGGTCGCCGCGCCGGCGACGCCGGCACTGGCGCAGGGCACCACGCGCTACGGCGTGGTGCCGGCACCGCAGCAGGAGCGCCGGCCCGGCATCTTCCGCTTCCTGTTCGGCAACAGGCGCGAGCAGCCGCCCGCGGTGCAGGCGCCGCCGCCCGGCTACGTGATCAGGCCGGTGCAGCCGGGGCAGCTGCAGACGCGCCGGCCGCCGGCGCAGGCGGCTCCGAAGAAGGAGCCGGTGCGGTCGGCCAAGCCGAAGCGCCAGGGCCCCAGCCCCAGCCAGAGGACCGCCGCAGCACCCGCCGCCGCGCCGCGGGTCGCCACCGTGCCCAAGGCCGACGACGCCAAGAAGCTGCTCGTGATCGGCGATTTCATGGCCAAGGGCCTCGCCGACGGGCTGGAGGCGGCCTTCGCGGAGAACCCGAAGATCGTCGTGGCGGCCGCCAGCAACGGCTCGTCGGGCCTCGTGCGCGATGATTTCTACGACTGGCCGGCCGAGCTCCCGAAGATCGTCGAAGCCGAGAAGCCGGATGCGATCGCCGTCATGATCGGCGGCAACGACCGCCAGACGCTGCGCACCGCCCAGGGCACGCTCGCGATGGGCAGCGACGGCTGGCCGCTCGCCTATGGCGGCCGCGTCGATGCGCTCGCCAAGAGCGTGGCCGCGACCGGAAAGCCGGCGTTCTGGGTCGGGCTGGTGCCGGTCCGCTCGCCCGCCATGTCGCGCGACTACAGCTCCTTCAACGGCGTCTACCGCGAGAAGCTCGAGCCGACGGGCATCACCTTCGTGGACGTCTGGAACGGCTTCGCCGACGAGGACGGCAAGTTCGTCGCCTCGGGCCCGGACGTGAAGGGGCAGACCGTGCAATTGCGGACGGACGACGGCCTCAACTTCACGCGCGCCGGCCAGCGGAAGCTGGCGTTCTTCCTGGAACGGGACGTCGAGCGCGTCCTGCTCGGGTCGAATGCCGAGGTTGCGGCCCTGCATCCGGGCGAAGCTGCGGCGGCTGCGATCGGGCCGGCCGAGGCAAGCGCGGCGCCGGAATCGAGCCCGCCGGCCGAAACGAGCGCGCCGGCGG
>JAEZEK010000079.1 GCA_023417735.1 Pseudomonadota bacterium
GTTCTCGGAGCTGCACCCGCTCGAACGTCGTGAAGCGGCCGCCGCAATCGCCGCAGACGCGGCGGCGCCGGATCGCCGCCGAATCCTCGGTCGGGCGCGAGTCCTTCACCTGGGTATTGTCGGCCCCGCAATAGGGACAGCGCACGGGAGCCTCGTCAGCTCTGGTAGATCGGGAAGCGCGCGGTCAGGGCCAGCACCCGCTCCTTGACGGAGGCTTCGACGGCGTCGTTGCGCTCGCCGTCCGTCGCGGCCAGGCCGTCGAGCACTTCGATGATGAGGCGGCCGATCTCCTGGAACTCCGCGATGCCGAAGCCGCGCGTGGTTCCGGCAGGCGTACCGAGCCGAATTCCGGACGTGATCGTCGGCTTCTCCGGGTCGAAGGGCACGCCGTTTTTGTTGCAGGTGATGTAGGCGCGGCCGAGTGCGGCTTCCGCCGCCTTTCCGGTCAGCTTCTTCGGCCTGAGGTCGACCAGCATGAGATGGTTGTCGGTTCCGCCGGAGACGATCTCGCAGCCGCCGCGCTGCAGCGTATCCGCCAGCGCGCGGGCATTCTCCAGGACGGCCTGCGCGTAGAGCTTGAAGTCCGGCCGGAGCGCCTCGCCGAACGCGACCGCCTTGCCGGCGATGACGTGCATCAGCGGGCCGCCCTGCAGGCCGGGGAAGACGGCGGAGTTGATCTTCTTGGCGATCGTCTCGTCGTTGGTGAGCACCAGCCCGCCGCGCGGGCCGCGCAACGTCTTGTGCGTCGTGGAGGTGACGACATGGGCGTGCGGGAACGGGCTCGGGTGCTGCCCGCCCGCGACGAGACCCGCGAAATGCGCCATGTCGACCATGAAGATGGCGCCCACCTCGTCCGCGATCTCGCGGAAGCGCTGGAACTCCGGTACGCGGCTGTAGGCCGAGCCCCCGGCGATGATGATCTTCGGGCGATGCTCCCGGGCGAGTTCGGCGACCTGGTCGATGTCGATGCGGCCGTCCTGCTTGCGGACGCCGTACTGGACGGGGCGGAACCATTTGCCGGAGAGGTTGGGGGCGGCGCCATGGGTCAGGTGCCCGCCGGCGTCGAGGCTCATGCCGAGAATGGTGTCGCCGGGCGCGGCGAGCGCGAGCAGGACCGCCTGGTTGGCCTGGCTGCCGGAGTTCGGCTGCACGTTGGCGAAGCTGCAGCCGAACAGCCGGGTCACGCGCTCGATCGCGAGCCGCTCGGCCACGTCCACGAACTCGCAGCCGCCGTAATAGCGCCGGCCGGGATAGCCCTCGGCATACTTGTTGGTGAGGACGGAGCCCTGCGCCTCCAGCACGGCACGGGAGACGATGTTCTCCGATGCGATCAGCTCGATCTCGTGCTGCTGGCGGCCGAGCTCGCCCGAGATCGCCGCCGCAAGCTCAGGATCGGCGTCGGCGACGCCCGCAGAGAAGAAGCTGCGCTCGCGGCCCGCGCTGCGGACGCTCTCGGTCATCGACATGGGCTTCACCTGGTCCTGGTCGGATTTGCCGCCGGCGTGGCCCCGGGCAGGGCGGCCGATGCCGGGCGGATAACACAGCCGGACCGCCCCCGCCAAGCGGAGGCGGCCCGGCAGCGGCCATACGTCCCGGCGGATTATTGCGCGAGCAGGGTCTCGGGCGACCCGATCAGATCCCGCTGCTGATTGAGCGCGACCGCGTTCGGCGCATCGAGATTGTAGATGTCGTCCCGAAAGTGGACGACGCCGTCGCCGGTAGTCCAGGCGGTGAAGTAGACGGTCAGGATCTGCGGCGCGCTGGCGACCTTGACGTCGACGCGCTCGCCGGAGCGGACCGCCTGGTCGACGCTGGCGAGATTGTAGCCGTTGTCGCGCAGGATCCAGGCGACGAGC
Organism: Pseudomonadota bacterium; assembly: GCA_023417735.1. Taxonomy (GTDB): domain Bacteria; phylum Pseudomonadota; class Alphaproteobacteria; order Rhizobiales; family Afifellaceae; genus Propylenella. Next base: position 1,857 of record JAEZEK010000079.1, read on the forward strand.
TCGCGCACATTGTGGACGCGCACGCAGCCCGAGGATTCGAACCGATAGTCTGAGCCGAAGAGGTTCTTCGCCGGCGTGTCGTGCAGGTAGACCTGGTGCGGGTTGTGGAAGTTGATCTTCATGAACCCGAGCGAGTTCTGGTCGCCGGGGTCCTGCCGGAACATGTACCGGGTCGCCTCGTCGGAGTTCCAGTTCACCTGCTCCGGCTGAAGCTCCTGGCCGGACTGCGTGTAGATCCGGATCCGGTTCTTGGTCAGGTAATCCGGCTCCTTCTGCATCTTCGGGATCAGGTCCTTGCGGATGATCGAGGCCGGCACAGTCCAGAACGGGTTGAAGTTGATCTCGTGGATCCGGCTCGACAGGAGCGGCGTCTGCCGGTCGACCTTTCCGACGATGGCGGTGTGGCGCGATGCGACGCGGCCGTTCTCGACCGCTTCGATGCGAGCGCCGGGCACGTTGACCATGACGAAGCGTTCGGTCGGCACGCCCATCGCGCGGATGCGCTCGAGGTTGGCCTGCAGCTGCGCGAGCCGCGTCTCCGCCGGGACGTTCATGGCCCTGATCGTGCTCGCGCCGGCGACGCCGTCGACCGGGATGCCGTGACGCTCCTGGAAGCGGCGGACGGCGGCCTGGACGTAGGAGTCGAAGGCGTCCGGATCGCCGGTCGTCTGGCGCAGGTCGCCCGATGCGATGAGCCGCTGCCTGAGCGCCCGCACGTTCGGATGCCGGACCCCGAGCTTCAGCGCCACATCGGCCGGAACGGGGTTCCAGCCGCCGCGGTAGACGAGATCCTGGTAGGCGTAGATCGCCTGCTCCATCGCCGGGACCGTCTGGTGCGACAGGACCGGGACCGTGGAAGAGACCGGCTGCGACATCTTCGACTGGGCATCGAACCCGTCCGCCCACTCGGACGGCTGGATCTGCCGGTAGTCGAAGAAGCCCGCGCCCTGGGCGTTCGCGAGCGTCGAGCCGAGGAGCAGACTCGCGGCTCCGGTGGCGAAGGTCCTGCGTGTGATCGTCGTCATCGGTGGAAACAGCCCCGCATCACGTCTCGGTTCCGAATCGGAATGGACCATCCCGTTCTGCCCGAACCGATTTTACGTTTTGTTAACGCGATGCGGCCGGCCGGTACGCGGCCACGCTGTGTACGCTGGAATCCCCCGACGGCACCGCATCACCGGCCCCCGGCCGGCTTGGATGTGCTGTCATCACTTTATGGCCAATCCGTGTCTCGGAGCGGCGGACGCGGCGTGCGCGACGCACCGGACGGCGATGCAAGCGGCGGCGCTGCGCCGGCAGCTCACAGCCTGTAGAGGATCTGGTCCGTCCAGAAGCGCTCGAGGCGCTGCAGGCACTTGTTGAGGTGCTTGAAGTCCTCTTTCGAGATGCCGCCCACCTTCTCGATCGACTGGACGTGGCGGTTGTAGAGTTCGTCGACGATGCGCGCGACCTCCAGGCCCTTCTCCGTCAGCGAGACACGGACCGAACGGCGGTCGACGCGCGAGCGCTGATGGTGGATGAAGCCCGAATCGACCAGCTTCTTCAGATTGTAGGAGACGTTCGAGCCGAGATAGTAGCCGCGCGTGCGCAACTCGCCGGCCGTGAGCTCCGCGTCGCCGATGTTGAACAGGAGCAGGGCCTGGACGCTGTTCACGTCCGAGCGCCCCATGCGATCGAACTCGTCCTTGATGACGTCGAGCAGCCGCCGGTGGAGGCGTTCCACCAGCGTGAGCGCGTCCAGATAGAGCGACTTGGTGTCCTCTGCGGCTTCCATGTGTTCGAATCTAACCGCCGCCTGCTCGGCCATCAGCATCACCATACCTCACCGCTCGTGCGCCGTCGCGTGACGCGTCTTCCCGCGACAACCTATGCACCGCCCCTAAAAAGCGACTTAATCGAGAGGCTTAATCAAATCTTTCGCACCGCTCTTCCGCCACATCAGAAAACGAGCAATTACCGGCCGTCAACGAATTTGAAGATTCCGGAGAAATCCGCGCCTCCGTTTCCGGCGGCGCAGAACAGGCCGTAGAGCTCGGTCGCGGTGGCCCCAAGCGGCACGTTGGCGTCGGCGGCGAGTGCCGCGCCGAGAGCGAGGCGCAGATCCTTCAGCATCATGGCCGCCGTGAAGCCGGCCTGGTAGTCGCGGTTGGCTGGCGAAGCCGGAACCGGCCCAGGAACGGGGCAGTAGCTGGTGAGCGACCAGCACTGGCCGGAGGATTTCGACGCGATGTCGAACAGCCGCTGGCGGTCGAGCCCCAGCCGGTCGGCGAGCGCGAAGGCCTCGCACACCCCGATCATGGAAATGCCCAGCATCATGTTGTTGCAGATCTTCGCGGCCTGCCCTGCACCCGCCTCGCCGGCGCGGACGATCGTCCGGCCCATGGCGGAAAGGAGCGGCTCGGCGCGCGCGAAGGCTCGTTCCGAGCCGCCCACCATGAAGGTGAGGCTCGCGGCCGCGGCCCCCGCGACGCCGCCGGAAACCGGCGCGTCCAGCATCTCGAACCCGGCGTCGGCGGCGAGCGAGGACACGTCCCGCGCCGTCGTCACGTCGATCGTGGAGCAGTCGACGAGGAGCGCACCGGGAACCGCCGCGGCGAATATGCCGCCGGCGGAGCCGTAGGCGGACCGCACATGGTCACCGGCGGGCAGCATGGTCACGACGAACTCGGCGTCGCGGACCGCGCCCGCGATCGATCCGGCGGGCAGCCCGCCCGACGCGCCGAGCCGCTCGAGCGCCGGCGCGGACAGATCGAAGCCGCGTACGGCGTGGCCCGCCTTCACGAGGTTCGCCGCCATCGGCCCGCCCATGTTCCCGAGCCCGACAAATCCGACCGCCGCCATGGTTCCTCCCAGTTCTCAATCGGCCGCCCTGCGCCGCCATTCGAAGAAGCTCAGAATAAGGAATATCCCGTAGAGAAAGCCATGGATGAGGATCCGCAGGGACTCGGCACCGAACAGCCCGGCGAACACCGTGTGCATCGTCGCCTCGACGACGAGTGCGACCAGCCACATCACGGGTCCCCAGGCGGCGCCGATCCAGAGCCCGACTGCCGCGAAGAGATCGAGGAGAAGGAGAGTGACCGCGCCGGCCCGGTCCGCGCGCGTGAGGGTCCCGAAATTCGATCCGTCGAAGGTGATTCCAAGAACGAGCGCCGCGTGCGCGAGACCAGCGGCAAGGAGGAGGAGCGCCACCACCCGGACATAGATCTCGATGAAGCGCCTGCGCTCAACTGTGCTGACGAGCGGTTGCTCCGCGTCGATCCTCACGGCAGAACGAGCTCCTCGGCCAGCGGGGCGAAGTAGCGGTCGATGGAGGCGGCATCGATGCCGGCGAGGAGCGGGGGCTCCCAGGACGGATTGCGGTCCTTGTCCACGACCTGCGCCCGGACGCCCTCGTAGAAGTCGTGCTCGTGGAGCACCCGGCTCACGATCCGGTATTCCATTCGGATGCAGTCCGCGAATGCCAGCGTCCGCCCTTCGCGCATCTGTCGGAGGGCGATGAGGAGGCTCGTCGGCGAGGCGCGGCCCATCACCTTCACCGCCTCCTCGGCGAGCGCCCAGCCCTCGTAGCCCGCGAACTCCAGATGGGAGAGGATCGAGGCGAGGTCGTCGTGCCCGAAAGCCGCGTCGATCCGGTCGCGTTCGAGCGCGAGGGGGGCAAGTTCGTCGGTGTCCGCGGGGCGATCGTCGTGATGCGCAAGGACGGTCTCGGCCGCTTCGCCTTTCGAAAGGGCGTCGAGGATGTCGTCGAAACGCTCGGCTGGCGCGCTGTGCGTGGCGATGCCCGACCACAGGCAGTCGGCCCTGCCGATCCGAGCGCCGGCGAGCGCCAGGTAGGTCCCGACCATGCCCGGGAGGCGCGGAAGGAAATGGCTCGCGCCGATATCAGGGAAGAGCCCGATATGGACTTCCGGCATGGCGAACCGGATCCCCGGCCCGGCAACCCGGTAGCGGCCGTTGATCGAGACGCCGGCCCCACCGCCCATGACGATGCCGTCGATCAGCGCGACATAGGGCTTCGGGTAGGTGCCGACGCGATGGACGAGCCGGTACTCGTCGGCGAAATAATCGAGCGGGAGCGCGCCCTCCCCCCGCTTCGCCGCGAGCCCGGCGTGGTAGAGGATGCGGATGTCCCCGCCGGAGCAGAAGGCCTGCCCTTCCCCCGCCCGGATCGCGCCGGTCTGGATCCGGTCGTCGCGCTCCCCCGCGTCGAGGGCGTCGGAAAGCCCGCGCAGCATGCCGTGGGTGAGTGCGTTCATGGCCTTCGGCCGGTCGAGGGTGACGAGCCCGAGCCGCCCGGTCGTCTCGAACCTGATGCCGTCGACGGTCATCGGTTGCGGATCAGGTTGCGTGCGATGATGACGCGCATGATCTCGTTTGTTCCTTCCAGGATCTGGTGGACGCGGACATCGCGCAGGAAGCGCTCGATCGGGTAGTCGCGCAGGTAGCCATAGCCGCCGTGAAGCTGCAACGCGTCGTTCACGACGGCGAAGCCGACGTCGGTCGCGTAGCGCTTCGCCATCGCGGCCGCGCAGGTGGCGCCCGGCGCACCGGCGTCGAGCTTCTGGGCGGCGCTGTAG
>JAEZEK010000112.1 GCA_023417735.1 Pseudomonadota bacterium
AATTCGTCGGCAGCGTCAGAGTGTATAAGAGACAGGCGCTGGAGCGGGCGGTCAGCCGCGGCGCGGAAGCCGCGAGCTTCGAGGAATTCGAAAGCTGGGACGCGAACTTCCATCGCATGCTGCTTGCCGCGGCACGCAACGGGCTTCTGGCGAGCCTCTACCGCAGCATCGAGGCGGCGCGCTCGGACCGCATCTGGGGCCGCCTGAAACGGGCTTCCCTCACGGCCGAGCGGCGGAAGGACTACGAGGAGAGCCACGCGGCCATCGCCGCCGCGATTGCCGACCGCGACCCGGCGCGGGCGGAGGCCGAGATGCGCCGGCACATCAAGGCGGTGCAGGCGAGCATGGGGGCGGTGTGAGCCGGCCGCGAGGAGCGGAGCGACCGCGCCGCCCCGCACGCGCAGGCCGGAAACGCCGCCAACGCAGGCTCCCGCCGCCCGCGCCCGGTCAGTGGAGCGGGTCGAGGAACGGCGTGTCGGGGGCGCTGACGTAGAAGATCACCACCTTCGTTTCCCCGTCGGTGCGGTTGAAGCCCGTCATCTCGACCTGCGGCGGCTCGACCATCGCCTCGCCGGCGCGGAGCGTCACGGGCGGATGGCCCTTCATCTCGAGGGTGAACGCGCCCTCCAGCACGTAGACGGTGACCGGGAAGCGATGCGTGTGCGGGACCGTCCTGTCGCCGGGCCGGAACGAAGCGGTCATGACCCGGACGGACTGGACGGCGTCGCGCGGGAGGCCGTGGACCTTCTGGTCGAGGAGGAGATTCGGCTTCGCGATCCCCTCCTGCTGGGCGAGGGCATTCGTGGCGGCGATCCCGCTCACGAGCAGGCAAACGATGCCGAAAGCATTGCGCATGGAAGCCTCCTTCTTCGCACTCCGGGCAAGTGCTCCAGTCCGCCCGGCCATTGCGGATCGGCTGCCGATCCGAACCGGGGCACTCTAGGATCGGCCGGTACGCGGCGGGAGCCGCATGGTTGCCGCCGGGGGCCGCAGAACTGCATAATGCGGCGATGTTCGACTGGGACGATCTGCGGCATTTCCTGGCCGTTCACCGTCACGGCAGCACGATCGCGGCCGGCAAGGCGCTCGGCGTCAGCCAGTCGACGGTGCATCGCAGGATCGCCGAACTCGAACGGCGGACCGGCTGCAAGCTCGTGGTCCGCCGGCCGGAGGGCTACCGCCTGACGGATCTCGGTGCGGAACTCGTGGTCCATGCCGAGCGCGTGGAGGCCGCCGTCGAGGAATTCGAGCGGCGCATCTCCGACACGGCGAACGAGCTCACCGGCACCATTCGCGTCACCTGCCCCGAACCGATCGTCTACCGCATGACCGGCCTGATCGAGCGCTTCCACGCCCGCTATCCTGGGCTCCGGGTCGAGTTCGTCACGAGCGACCGCTACCTGGATCTCTGCCGCGGCGAGGCCGACGTCGCCTTCCGCTCGGGCGACACCGACGACGAGCTCGTCGGGCGCAAGATCGCGGATTCCATCTGGGCCGTCTATGCCAGCCGCTCCTATGTCGAGCAGCACGGCCGGCCCGAGCGCATCGAGGATCTCGCCCGGCATCCGCTCGTCGCCTTCGACGAAACGCTGAGCGGCCACAGGAGCCTGCAATGGCTGCGGGAGATCGCGCCGGGGGCGACGATCGCGGCGCGCAACAACAGCGTGCTGGGGCTGGTCTCTTCGGTGAAGTCGGGCCTCGGCGTCGGGCCGCTGCCGACCGCGCTCGGCGATTCGGAGCCGGACCTCGTGCGGGTGCTCGGGCCGATCCCGGAACTGGCGCGGAGCTGGCGTCTCCTGGCGCATCCCGACCTCCGCCGCACACCCCGGGTCGCCGCCTTCTTCGACTTCGTCGTCGGGGAGCGGGAGGCGCTGAGAACGATCCTGACGGGCTGAAGGCGGGATGGGAGAGGCGCCTTGGCATGGATCGGGGCAGCGCCCGGTTTCGACCCCGGCAGCCTGGCAGAACCGGTTTTTCGGCCGCGCGGCGCATCCGCAGCAGAGACAAACCGGCAGCGCCGTGCCATTAAGCGCCCGCCATGCTGAGTACCCCGATCCTCGTCGCCCTCGCCGTCACCGTCGTCGTCACGTCGTTCATGTCCGGCGTGTTCGGGATGGCCGGGGGCATGATCCTGATGGGCCTGCTGCTGCTCATCCTGCCCGTGCCGGCGGCGATGATGATGCACGGCGCGACGCAACTGGTCGCGAACGTCTGGCGGGCGGCGCTCTGGTACCGCTACGTCTCGGTCAGGATCCTGGCGCTCTACGTGACGGGAAGCCTCGTCATCTTCGCCGTCTTCGCCTTCATCCGCCTCGTCCCCAACACGGCGATGGTCTACATCATCATGGGGCTGATGCCGTTCGTCTCGATGGCGCTGCCGATCCGCTACGCGCCGCGCGCGGACCTGCCGTTCGGCGCCGTCCTGAGCGGGCTGATCTCGACCGGGTTCCAGCTGCTCTCCGGCGTGTCGGGGCCGGCCTTCGACGTCTTCTTCGTGCGCACCGAGCTCGACCGCCGGACGGTGGTCGCCACCAAGGCGGCGTGCCAGTCGGTGAGCCACCTCGCCAAGCTCGCCTATTTCGGCGGCATGCTCGCCATCGGCGGGACGGAGGTGGGCTGGCCCGTGATGGCGACGGCGATGGTGCTCGCCGTGGTCGGCACGAGCCTCAGCCGCATCGTGCTCGACCGCATGAACGACGTGCAGTTCCGCAGCTGGACGCAGCGGATCGTGATGGCGATCGGCTTCGTCTACCTCGTTCAGGGCGTGCGCGAGCTGGTGCTAGCCTGACGCGCCGGCGGAACGGAGCTGCCGCCGCGGGCGGGCGGGTTCGCCCGGCGCCGCTTCCTTGCGCAGCGACGCGGCGAGAAGCGTCGCCCGCACCGACTGCAGGTGGTCGAACATCGCGCCCGCCGCCGATTGCGGGTCGCGCTCCGCGATCGCCTTCAGGACAGCCTCGTGCTCGCGACGATACCGGTCGCGCCGCTCGGGCGAGGACGTCCGGAGCTTCAGCCGCTCCCATTCCGGCTGGTTCCGCATCTCGCGGACCATGTCCATGACCATCAGCAGGATTGGATTCTGCGTCGCCTCGGCGATCGAGCGGTGGAATGCGTTGTCCCAGGCCTCGAAGGCCTCGAAATCGTCGACCGTGCGGCCGCGGTCGAGGCAGAGCCGCATCTGGTCGAGATGCGCCTTGTGGTGCCGCAGCGCGGCCTCCGCGGCGATGGCGGGCTCGAGCGTGAGCCGCGCGTCCATGAGGTCGATGGGGCTGCGCGTGGAGGTTGAGCCGAGCGGCTCCGGGGGCGCCGTGCCGACGAACGTGCCGCGTCCGACATGGCGGCTGATCACGCCTTCCTGCTCGAGCCGGCCGAGCGCCTTGCGAAGGGTGGCCCGGTTGACGTGGAGCTCGGCGGCGAGCGTTCGCTCCGGCGGCAGCCTTTCGCCCGGGACGAGGTCTCCGGCAGCGATCATCCTGCGCAGGTGGCCGAGCACGAGGTCGGCGCGGTCCGCGTCGGCGGGGAATGTGTCCGAGGAAGGCGCCATCCGGGCCGGAAAACCTCTTGCCTAACCGGTTCGGAATTGGTTGACGGTAGCCGAGCCAAGTTATAGTTTGGTCACCCATTGGTCAACCAATAAGCGAGGCGGCACGTCGCCGCCGGTCAGGGGAGACGCTCAATGTCCAGCCGTTTCACGCTTTCTCGCCGTCAGTTCCTCGCCAGCTCGGCCGCCGGCGCCGCCGCGCTGTCGCTCTCGGGCCGCGCCGCATTCGCGCAGAACTTCCCGAGCCAGAACATCAACATCACCATCCCGACCGCCGAGGGCGGCGGCGCCGACCGCGACGTCCGGCTCATCACGCAGTTCTGGAAGAAGTACCTCGGCGCCGATTTCGAGTTCGGCTACTACCCCGGTGCGGCTGGCCAGGTCGGCTACGAGTTCTTCATGAAGCGCGAGCCGAACGCGTACAACCTGCTGTTCGCCAACATGGGTCCCGAAGTGATCATGTTGACGCTGCAGAACGTTCCGATCGAGATCGGCAAGGACCTCGTCTACATCAACCAGACGAGCTCGGAGCCGATGTCCGTCTTCGTCGGCGCCCGCTCGCGCTTCAACAGCCTTGAGGAGCTCGTCGAGGAAGGCAAGAAGCGGCCGATCACCTGCTCCGTGAGCCGCCTGCCGCACCCGGCCTCCATCGGCATGCTGGCGCTCGGCGAGGCGACCGGTGCGAAGTTCAACCTGGTGCCGTTCGGCGGCGGCAACCCGTCGGCCATGGCCGCCATCACCGGCGAGGTCGACTGCTGCGCGCTGCCCTTCGCCAACCCGATCACGCTCGCATCCGAGGTCAAGATCCTCGGCGTGTTCGCCGACAAGAACCCGGCCCCGGACCAGAGCGGCAACGCCCCGACGGTCAACTCGGTGTTCGGCTCGGACCTGCCGGAGCTCACCAGCTCGCGCGGCTTCGCCGTCCATGCCGCCGCGATCGAGCAGTTCCCGGACCGGGTGCAGAAGCTGCAGGAGACCTGCGCGCAGGTGCTCGCCGATCCGGAATACGTCGCCGCCGTCGAGAAGGCCGGCCTGCCCAAGGAGTTCGTCGACCCGGGCGACCAGGACAAGGCGATGAGCACGGCCGAGGCCACGCGCGAGCTCGCGCTGAAGTACCGCGAGCTGCTGACCGGCAAGTGATCGCAAGAGGCGGCTGCCCGCAGGGGCGGCCGCCTTTCCGTTTCTCGACAATCCGCGGAACACAATGTCCGAATCTGTGAAGAAGAAGGCGATCGGGGCCGATCTGATCATCCCGCTCGCCGGCGCCGCCTACGCGATCTACTACGTCTGGTCGGTGCGCGACTTCCCCCGTGAAGCGCAGACGAGCGGCATGATCCTCGCCGGGATGCTGCTCCTGCTGGTCTTCCTCTATCTCGTGCGGGTGGCGGTGGGGCTCGGGGCAGGGCGATACAGCCTCGGCCTCGGCAACTTCCTCGGGCCGAAGGAGACGCGCGCGGCGCGCGGCATCTTCTTCCTGCTGCTGCTCGTCTCCGCCTACCTGATCGGGTGGGGCGGCTTCACGCTGACGACCTTCTCGTTCCTGTCGCTCTCCTTCATCGTGCTCGG
>JAEZEK010000125.1 GCA_023417735.1 Pseudomonadota bacterium
CACCGGGGCCGCGGGCGGCGCAAGCGACACAACCACGACCACCGGGGCCGCAGGCGGCGCGAGCGACACCACCACCACGACCGGTGACATGGGCGGCGCGGCCGACACGACGACGACGACCGGCGGCATGGGTGGCGCGAGCGACACGACGACCACGACCACCACTACGACGGATTCCCCGGCGACCGGCACCGACATGGCGACGGGCGGCACCACCACCATCGACAGCGCGTGGGTCACCGAGCAGGCCGAGAACCAGTGGCGCGCGACCGACTACATGGGCAAGGACGTCTACAATCGCGAGGATGAGGACATCGGCGAGGTCACCGACCTGATCCTCGACGAGGAAGGCGGCATCTCGGCCATCGTGATCGGGGTGGGCGGCTTCCTTGGCATCGGGCAGAAGAATGTCGCGATCGCCTACGATGCGGTCGAGATCCAGCGCGACGAGCGGCAGGAAGCCAAGCTGGTCGTCGACGGCAACAAGGACATGCTGGAGAACGCGCCGGAGTTCGTCGACAAGGAGCAGCAGCGGCGCGAGGCCGACGCTGCCACCGGCGGCGCCGGCATGACCGGCGGCGGCATGACCGGTGGCGGAATGGGTTCGCCCAATCCGGCCGCTCCGGCGGGCGCCAACCCGCAGTAATCGAGACTGACGACTCCTCCCTTCGACCACTCGGGCCCGCAGAGATGCGGGCCCTTTTTCTTCGGCAGCGGCCGTGGCCGCCGCACCGTCGTTGCGGGCTGCCGGTGCGGCCGCCATATGGGACGCTCGGGTGCACACGCAGCGGGTGCCCTCGCAACGGAGGTCCCGTTGCCCTATTGTTCCGAAAAGGCGATTCGAAGCTCCATGTCCGAACCGGCCCGCCGTTCCGATCCGACCCGGTCCGACTTGGCTCCTGCGCAAGGCGGGATTGCCGCGCGCGCGCTGGCCGCCCGCGGCGCGCCCTACCTCGCCGGTCTCAATCCGGAGCAGCGCGAGGCGGTAGAGCAGACCGACGGCCCGCTGCTCGTCCTCGCCGGCGCGGGCACCGGCAAGACGCGCGTGCTCACGACGCGGATCGCGCACATCCTCGCCTCCAACCGGGCATTCCCGTCCCAGATCCTCGCCGTCACCTTCACCAACAAGGCTGCCCGCGAGATGAAGGAGCGGATCGCCGGCCTGATCGGCGCGGGCATGGCCGAAGGCATGCCCTGGCTCGGGACGTTCCACTCCATCGGCGTGCGGATCCTGCGCCGCCACGCGGAACTCGTCGATCTCCGCTCCGACTTCACCATTCTCGACACCGACGATCAGATCCGCCTCCTGAAGCAGATCCTCCAGGCCGCCAACATCGACGAGAAGCGCTGGCCGGCGCGCCAGCTCGCCGCTGCGATCGATGGCTGGAAGAATCGCGGGCTTTCGCCCGAGAAGGTGCCGGACGGCGAGGCATATGCCTACGCGAACGGCAAGGCGCGCGAGCTCTACGCAGAGTACCAGAAGCGGCTGAAGACGCTGAACGCCGCCGATTTCGGCGACCTCCTCACCGAGTGCCTCCGCCTCTTCCGCGAGCGCCCGGACGTGCTGGCCGATTTCCAGCGGCGTTTCCGCTACCTTCTGGTCGACGAGTACCAGGACACGAACGTCGCCCAGTATCTCTGGCTGCGGCTCCTCGCCCAGGGCAATCGGAACATCTGCTGCGTCGGCGACGACGACCAGTCCATCTACGGCTGGCGCGGCGCCGAGGTCGACAACATCCTCCGCTTCGAGCGTGACTTCCCGGGCGCCAAGGTGATCCGGCTCGAGCGCAACTACCGCTCGACGGGCCACATCCTCGCAGCCGCCTCGGGGCTGATCGCGCACAACGAGGAGCGGCTCGGCAAGACCCTCTTCACCGACACCGCCGATCCCGGCGAGAAGGTTGCGGTCACGTCGGCGTGGGACTCCTCGGAGGAAGCGCGCGCGATCGGGGAGCACATCGAGCGGCTGCAGCGCCAGGGCCATTCGCTGGACGAGATGGCGATCCTCGTGCGCGCGTCGTTCCAGATGCGCGAGTTCGAGGACCGTTTCGTCACGCTCGGCCTCAACTATCGCGTCATCGGCGGACCGCGCTTCTTCGAGCGGCTCGAGATCCGCGACGCGCTGGCGTACCTCCGCGCCACCGTGAATCCGGCCGACGACCTCGCCTTCGAGCGCATCGTCAACACGCCGAAGCGCGGGCTCGGCGCCGCCACGCTTCAGCTCATCCACGCCCATGCGCGAGGCCGCGGCATTCCCTTGATGGCGGCGGCGGCCGAGCTCGTGCTGACCGAGGAGCTGAAGCCGAAGGCGCGGCAGGCGATCGGCGACCTCCTGCGCAGCTTCGAACGCTGGGCGTCCCTCATCCCGCACACGCCGCACACCGACCTCGCCGAGACCGTCCTCGAGGAATCCGGCTATACTGAAATGTGGCAGATCGACCGTTCGGCCGAAGCGCCCGGGCGGCTCGAGAACCTCAAGGAGCTCGTGAACACGATGGGCGAGTACGAGTCGCTCGCGGGTTTCCTCGAGCACGTCTCGCTGGTGATGGATTCGGATCGCGGCGAGGCCGGCGAGGCCGTCTCCATCATGACGCTCCATTCCGCCAAGGGCCTGGAGTTCGACACCGTCTACCTGCCCGGCTGGGAGGAAGGCCTCTTTCCCCACCAGCGCGCACTCGACGAGAACGGCCGGGCGGGCCTCGAGGAGGAGCGGCGGCTCGCCTATGTCGGGCTGACACGCGCGCGCCGGCGCGCTGCAATCTGGTTCGTCTCCAACCGCCGCGTCCACGGCCTGTGGCAATCGACCGCGCCTTCGCGGTTCCTCGACGAGCTTCCGCAAGCAAATGTGGAGGTGTCGGAACCGGCCAGCTATGGCGGCTACGGCAGCGGGGGCGCCTACGGCACTTCGCGCTTCGACACCATGGCACCGTTCGGCTCCACTTACCGCACCCCGGGCTGGCAGCGCGCACAGGCGAACCGGGACACGGCCGATCCTCGCAAGCGGACAGGCCGTCAGGCCGTCACGATCGAGGGCGAGCTGGTGGCGAAGAGCGTGATCGGGGGGGAGAGCCGGTTCGGGCTCGGCGAGCGCGTCTTCCACCAGAAGTTCGGGCCGGGCACGATCTGCGCCGTGGACGGGAACAAGCTCACCGTGGACTTCGACAAGGCCGGGCAGAAGCGCGTCGTGGACAGCTTCGTGCAGGCGGCGTGACCGGCTAGATAGCCCGCGCTCCCAGGGTTTCCATCCTTGTGAGCCAGGTCCTTCGGCCCTTGCCGTCCTTCGCCGCGACCATGCCGACGAGGCTCTCGCGGACGGGCTTGATGCCGCAGAACTTCAGGATGTTGCGCTCGAAGCTCTTCAGGCTGTGCGCCCCGAAGTACCAGCGATAGACGAGAGCCGGCATGCCCATGGTGACGACGACACGGGCCGATCGGCCCTTCAGCCGCTGCTGCCAGTCGGTGCCGGCGACCTCGCCCGAGATCGCGAAACCGGGCCTCAGCGCCTGCTCGAGGAAGCCCTTGAGGAGCGCCGGCATGGCGCCGAGCCAGAGCGGATAGACGAAGACGAGATGCTCGGCCCAGGCAATGTCGTCCTGCGCGAGCAGGATCGCCTCCGGTGCAGTGCCGTCATGCCATTCCGCCTGTGTCCGCAGCAGCGGGAAGTCGAGCTCGGCGACCTCGATCCGCCGAACCTTGTGCCCTCCGGCTTCGGCGCCCTTCGCGTAGGCACCCGCAAGGGCCCGGCAGAACCGGTCCGGGCTTCGGTCGGGGTTGCCCTGGATGATCGTGATCCGCTTCTGCATGAATGCATTCGTCCCGCCAGTATCGCCCCGACGCCAGAGTGCCGGGAGCGATCTGCCGGGTCGTTGCGGAATCGCAAGGCCAATGCGGGACGACCAAGGAGCGCCCGCGCCAGGCAGACCGATTCGCGGCGTGGCGGAAGTGTGGGAAAGGCCCCGGCAATGATGCTATTGCGGCCGACATGACCGTGAAAGCGACCATCACTGCCGCCTTTCCCGAGGCGCGGCGCATCTCCGAATTCCTCGACCGCGATTTCGGGCAGGACGGTGTTCCGGTCTCGCTCGACGAGCGCCCTGACGGGCGGTGGTCGGTCGAGGCCTATTTCGACCGCGCAGACGCGGACGAGGTCGCAGCCGAGATCAGGGACCGGCTCGGCGCGGACGCCTTCGGCGCGCCGCTCGAGGCAACCGTACTGCCGGAGACGGACTGGATCGCCGAAAGCCTGCGGGCGCTGCCGCCGGTCGAAGCCGGCCGCTTCGTCGTCCACGGGTCACACGATCGCAGGCGGATCAGCCGCGGACGCGTGGCCATCGAGATCGACGCGGGTCAGGCTTTCGGCACCGGGCACCACGGAACGACCGCGGGCTGCCTGACCGTGCTCGACGCGCTCATGCGCGTGCGCCGCTTCCGCAATCCGCTCGACCTCGGCACCGGATCCGGCCTGCTTGCGATCGCGATGGCGAAACAGCTGCGGGTACCCGTGCTTGCGACGGACATCGATCCCATCGCCGTCCGCGTCGCGCGCGAGAACGCGACGCTCAACAGGGTGGGGCCGCTCGTCGAGGCGGCGGTCGCACCCGGCATGGCCCACCCCGCGATCCGGCGCCGGGCACCCTACGATCTGATCGCGGCGAACATCCTCGCCGAACCGCTGATGCGGCTCGCCCCGGCCATCGCCGCGGCTCTTCGTCCGGACGGGGTTCTCGTCCTGTCCGGCCTGCTGCGGCACCAGCGGGAGCGCGTCGTCGCCGCTTACGGCATGCAGGGCCTGTACCTGCGCTCGGCCCGCCTGTTCGACGGCTGGGCTGTGCTGGTGCTCGGCCGGGGACCCGCCTGACGACGGAGAGGAGAAGGCCGGATCCTGACGGAA
>JAEZEK010000137.1 GCA_023417735.1 Pseudomonadota bacterium
GTCATGACGGCGCGTTCGGAATGAGGGCGGGGCCCGGCCGTGGTTGCAAGCGGCGGCCGCCTCCCTTAACTGCGGCGGCGTCCGGGCTGGGGCTAATCGGAATGGAATGGCAGGTCAATGAAGGGGATGCGGTGATCCGATGGCGATGAGGGCGACCCGCCCGCGCCGGTCGGGGCCGATGCTTCGGGCGCAGCAGATGCTCGAGTATGCGGCGCTGAGGGCGGTGTCCGGCCTCATGCGCGCCCTGCCCGTGGACACCGCCTCCGCCCTGATGGGCTCGGTGTGGGAGAAGGCCGCCCCGCTGACGCGCCGCCACGCCCGCGTGATGGAGAATCTCGCAATCGCCTTCCCGGACGCCACCCCCGAGGAGCGGCTCCGGATCGCGCGGGCGCAGTGGAACAATCTCGGCCGCACCTTCGCCGAGACCTTCCAGATCGACCGGATCGCCGCCGATCCCAGCCGCATCGTGTCGGTCTACCCGGCCGCGATCCACGAGCGGCTGCGCGCCTGCGAGACCGGTGCCATCTTCGTGTCCATGCATGCGGCGAACTGGGAGGTGGCCGCACTGCCGGTCCGGGCCTATTTCCCCGTCGCGGGGCTTTACCAGCGGCTCTCGAATCCGCTGTCGGATCGGTATGTGACCGGAATGCGTGGCGAGGTCTTCAACGGCGGGCTCTTCTCGAAGGGGCATCGGACGGCAGCCCAGGTGATGCGCTGGGTGCGGGAGGGAAAGGCGATCGGCATCCTCGGGGATCACCGCGAGGCCCGCGGCGTGCCGGTGACCTTCTTCGGCCGCGAGACGACCGCCAACCCGTTCCCCGCGATGGTGGCGCGCCGTTTGCACGTGCCGCTCTATGCGGCGCGCGCCATGCGCGACGGCGGCGCGCGGTTCCGGGTCGACGGGGTGGAAATCCCGGTCCCGGTGACCAGCGATCCGGCTGCCGACGTGCAGGTGGCGACGCAGGCGATCCAGAGCCAGTTCGAGGCCTGGATCAGGGAACGGCCGGAGGAATGGATGTGGGTCCATGATCGCTGGCGCGACAGCGGAAGGCGGCGCACCGAGGCGCCGGCGCCATCCGCGGTCGAGAGCGCCGCACGAGGCTCGGGGTGACGATGAAGGTCATAGAAGCCAAGTACCGGGTCGGCCAGATCGTCCGACACAGGCACTTTTCCTTCCGAGGCGTGATCTTCGACGTCGACCCGGCCTTCGACAACACGGAGGAATGGTACCAGGCGATCCCGGAGGAGATCCGGCCGTCCAAGGCCCAGCCGTTCTACCACCTGCTCGCAGAAAACGCGGAATCCGAATACATCGCCTACGTTTCGGAGCAGAACCTCATGCCGGACGAGAGCGGCGACCCGGTCCGCCACCCCCAGGTGCGCGAACTCTTCGCCGGCTTCGAGAAGGGCTATTACCGCAGCCGCTGCGCGATGAACTGAGCCCGGCGCGGGGCCGGGCCCAGCGGCAATGCTCTACTGGCCGGCGGCGGGCGCGGGCTGGCGCTGGCGCTCGATGAGCTGCTGCCTGGCCTCCTCGGCCTTCTTCGTCAGCTCGTCCTGCAGCTTCTGCTGCTCCGCCTGCAGCTGGGCCGGGTCCACGGCCGGGCCGTCATAGGCCGCGGTGAAGCCGGCGAGGCTGATGTCGAAATTCACCGGCTTCGCCTGCTGGTTCAGCGTGGTGATGACGAGCTGCTTGCCCCGCTTGAGGCTCGCCACGTAGTCGGCGTTCACCTCGTTCTCCGCGAAGCAGAGGTTGGGGAAGCAGATCGTGTAGATCGCCTTCTGAGTCTTGCCGCCGTCGATCTGAACCTGGAGCCCCGGGCGGAGCAGCATGCCGGGCGGAACGGCGGTCACGAGGATCTTCTTGTTCTCGACCTCGCGAAGCGAGATCGCGGCGAGCAGCTGGCCGGTCGCGGCCCGGCGCTCGCGCGTGACCACGCACACGTTCTGCTTGTTCTCCGGGTTCTGGCTGCAGAGCTTCAGCCAGTCCGGCTGCGCCTGCGCGTCGCCGCCCGGAGCGGCCTGCGCGGGAGCCGGGGCCGGCTGCTGGGCGGCGTCCTGCGCAAGCGCGGATGCGGCACCCGCTGCGATGAAGGCCGCCGCAAGCGCGGCCCGCGTTGCGCCGGCGCGCGAATTGGCTTGAGTGCGCGTCGAAGACATGAAATTCCCTCTGGCTGGCCCGCTCGGCTCGTGGCGGGCGCGATCCGAAATCCGCTCCGGCTCGTCGCTTCCAAATGAGGCGATAGCTGGGCTGGCGGTCCCTGCCCCTCCATAGCCGTCATTTGCCGATAGTTCCAGTTTCGCGCAGACTCGGACGACACGATCGCAGCCATGCGAATCGCGGAAGGACGAACGGAACGTGAGATTCTCTACGACAGGGCGGCGCCGAAGTGCAGTGGCGGCCGCCCTCCTCCTCCTCGTCGCGGGGAGCGGAGGCGGCCAGGCCGAGCCGGTGCACGGCATCGCGATGCACGGCGAGCCGGCGCTGCCGCCCGACTTCCCCCACCTGCCCTATGCCGACCCCGAGGCGCCGAAGGGCGGCAGGCTCGGCTTCGCCAATGTCGGCACCTTCGACAGCCTGAACCCGTTCATCGTGCGCGGCACCGCGCCGCGGGGGCTGTGGGACGTGACCTGGGGCAACAACGTCTGGGAGAGCCTGCTCACCCGGAACAAGGACGAGGCCTTCTCGCTCTACGGCCTCATCGCGGAAACCGTCGAATCACCGGCTGACCGCAGCTGGGTGGAGTTCCGGCTGAACCCGAAGGCTCGCTTTTCCGACGGCGCGCCGGTGACGGTCGAGGACGTGCGCTTCTCGTTCGAGCTCCTGGCGAAGAAGGGACGGCCGAACTTCCGCTCATGGGCGGACGCCGTGACGGACATCGCGGCCGTCGGCGAGCGCGGCATCCGCTTCACGCTCGCCGAGGGCTCGAGCCGCGAACTGCCGCTCCTCCTCGGCATGTTCCCGATCTTCCCGAAGCACGCGACCGACCCGGAGGCCTTCGACCGCTCCGGCTTCGCCATTCCAGTCGGTTCGGGGCCCTACACGATCGCCGAGGTCAACCCGGGCACGCGCGTCACGCTCCGCCGCAACCCCGATTATTGGGGCAAGGACCTGCCGGTGAAGCGGGGCACCGACAATTTCGACGAGATTCGGGTCGAGTACTTCCGCGACTCCAACTCCTATTTCGAAGCCTTCAAGAAGGGCCTCTTCGACATGGTGGTGGAATCCGACCCGAACCGCTGGGCGACGGGCTACGACTTCCCCGCGGCGCGCGACGGGCGCGTGAAGCTCGATGAATTCGAAACCGGCGTCCCGAAGCCGATGATCGGCTTCGTCTTCAACACCCGCCGGCCGCCCTTCGACGATCCGAAGGTGCGCGAGGCGCTCACCTATTTCCTCGATTTCGAGTGGATCAACCGCAACCTCTACCACGACCTCTACCAGCGGACGGGGAGCTTCTTCCAGGGCTCCGAACTGTCGGCGCTGGGGCAGCCGGCGGACGAGCGCGAGCGCGCACTGCTCGCGGCCTTCCCCGACGCGGTCCGGCCCGAGGTGATGGAGGGCCGCTACGCGCCGCCGGTGAGCGACGGCACCGGCCGGGACCGGGCGAACCTCAAGCGCGGCATGAACCTTCTGACGGAAGCGGGCTACGGCATCCGTGGCGGCAAGCTCGTCGAGGAGAGGACGGGGCAGCCGCTCCGGTTCGAGATCCTGGTGCTCTCGCGCGACCAGGAGCGGCTCGCCCTCGCCTTCCAGCGCACGCTCGGGCTGATCGGCATCGAGCTCGGCGTGCGCCAGGTCGACGCCGCGCAATATTGGGAGCGGCTGAAGTCGTTCGACTTCGACATGATCCAGTGGGCCTACGCCGCCTCGCTCTCGCCCGGCAACGAGCAGCGCTTCCGCTGGTCGTCGCAATCGGCGGATTCGGACGGCAGCTTCAACTTCGCGGGGGTGCGCAACCCTGCCGTCGACGCCACGATCGACGCGCTGCTCGCCGCCGTCACCCGCGAGGAGTTCCTCGCCGCCGCCCGCGCGCTCGACCGCGTGCTCATTTCGGGCTTCTACGTGCTGCCGCTGTTCCACCCGCCGGGCGACTGGGTGGCGCGCTGGACCCGCGTCGTGCCGCCCGAACGCGGCTCGCTCTACGGGCCGGAGCCGACGACCTGGTGGTCAGCGGAGGCCGCGCGATGAGCGGCACCGCCATCGCGCCGCTCGCAATCGACGTCGTCTCCGACGTGATGTGCCCGTGGTGCTATATCGGCAAGCGGCGGCTCGAAAGGGCGCTCGCGCTCGCCGCCCCGCTCGCGGTCACCGTGCGCTGGCGCCCCTACCAGCTCGACCCGACGCTTCCCCCCGAAGGCAAGGACCGCGGCACCTACCTTTCGGACAAGTTCGGCGATCCCGGCCGCATCGCGGCCATGCACGAGCGCCTTTCGGAAACCGGTGCCGCGGAAGGAATCGCCTTCGACTTCGCCGCGATCCGCGTCTCGCCCAATACGCTCGACGCACACCGCCTGTCGCGCTGGGCGCTCACCGCCGGCGTGCAGGACGCGGTCATCGAAGCCCTCTTCCGCGCCTATTTCGTCGAGGGCCGGGACGTCGGCGACCACGAGGTGCTCGTCGCGATCGCCGCCGCGGCCGGTATGGAGCCGGAGGTCGTCGCACGGCTCCTCGCGGGCGACGCCGACCGGGCGCGGATCGAGGAGGAGGTCGCACTCGCCCGCCGCGTAGGGGTGACGGGCGTGCCGACCTTCATCCTCGCCGACCGGTATGCGGTCGTCGGCGCGCAGGCGGCGGAGACCATCGCCGATGCGCTCGGCGCCGTGGCGCGCGAGACGGCGGCGAACAGCGGCCGCTAGGCTTCGAGCATCGCCTCGGGCACCTCCAGGCGCTTGTACATGATGGTCGTGGCGTCCAGCCTGTCGGCGAACGGATCGCGGCAGTAGCCGGGGATCGTCCCGGCGGTGACGTAGCCGAGCGAGGCGTAGAGAGGCTCGGCATGGTCGCCGGTGCGCGTGTCGAGCGTGAGGAGGCTGCGGCCGAGCGCGGCAGCCACCTGCTCGACCGCCGCCATCAGGGCGCGGGCTATGCCGCGGCGGCGGAAGGCGGGGTCGACGAGAAGCTTGGAGACCTCCGCCCGGTGCGGCTGGTTGGGCGGCGTGTCGAGCGCGAGCTGCACCGTGCCGACGATCCTTTCGCCCGATTCCGCCGCAAGGAGCACGCGCGCGCCGTCGCGGACGGCCGGCAGCACCTTCCGCTCCCAGAACGCGCGTGCCTCGGCTTCCGGAAAGGGCATCACGAAGTTCACGCTCGCCCCGGCATGGACGCAGGCATGGAGGAGCGCGGCGAACGCGTCGAGCCGGGACGCGAGGTCCTCGGCCGCGACGATCGCCGGCCGGATGGCCGCGTCCCGACTGTCTTCGCTCGCACGCATGGCGCCCTCACACGATGAAAAGCAGATACCGCGCCCCGCTCGCCGCCGGCGTCTCGAAGGCGCTCGGGCCGTCGAGCCGGTAGCGCAGGCAGTCGCCGGGGCGGAGATCGTGGATGGCGGCGCCGAGGCGCAGCGTCAGCGCGCCCTCCAGGAGAACGAGGTGGTGCTCCAGCCCCGGCCTCGGCGGATCGTCATAGGCGATGCGCGTGGCGGCGGGCAGCGCGGCTTCCAGCACCTCGCCGGCGAGGCTGCGCGCAGGCGGCGAGACGGAGCGCCGGCGATAGCCGGTTTCGGGATCCGTCCAGAGCGGCTGGTCGTCCGGGCGGACGAGCGGCGGGAAATCCTCCTCCACCATCAGCATGAGCCGCGACATCGGCAGGCGGTAGGCGGCGCAGAGCCGGCCGAGCACGCTCGCCGTTGCGCTCACCTCCGCGTTCTCCAGCCGCGACAGCGTCGCCCGGCTGACGCCGGAGCGGCGGGAAAGCTCGTCGAGCGCCCAGCCGCGCCCGGCCCGCAGCGCCTTCAGGCGTGCTGCGATGCGCCGGTCGATCGTTTCGTCGGGGGGAACGTTTCGTTCCATATCCGGGATGATATCCCGAATCTGGACGGAGTCCAGCCCGTAAGGCCACCGGGCCAGACAGGCGGCGAAATCCGGTCCGGCGCGGCCGCGGGCGCCGCGTCAGGCGTCGTTGTCGGGGAGGCCCTGATGCACGCGGAGGACGCGCCCGGCCGAAGGTTCGGCCGGCTCGGACGATGCTGCGCCGCCGCCCTCGATACGGGCGAAGATCGCGTCCATGCGGCTGCGCTGGTCGCGCGTGATCATGGCATGCGTGCCGTGCTGGTCGAGCCGCGCCTTCTGGCCGGCGAGGAACTGCCGCTCGAAGCCGCTCACGCCGGGATCGGCGAGCGCGGCGTCGATCTGCGCCTGCAGCGCGACGACTTCCCGTGTGTTCAGTGCCATCGACGCCCTCCCCTGCGGCACGCCTGCATGCCGGACGCGCTCAGCGCTTCGGCCGGAAACCGCTGCCCTGCGTGGCGCCCTCGAGGAGCGGCCGCAGCAGGGAGATCTGCGCGGTCGCCACGATGACCTCCTGGATCGGCGGGTGGCCGCCGACGCGGATCTCGCCGAACACGACGAACGGCCCCCCGGCAAGGAAGGTCCGCATCTCGGTCATGGTCGCGGCGGGATGATCGACGACGAGCTTCTCGCCGCCCGTCATGGTCAGTTCGAAGCGCGCCATCGGGCCTCACTTCTTCTGCTGGCCGAGGCGCGTCGCCGCGCTCTTCATGGCCTGGCCGAGATCGCTCGCGGCCATGTATTTCGGGCCGGACTTCGCGCCCTTCTCGGCGCTCTTCGGCTTCTTGGCTTCCTTGGTTCCGCGCTTCTGGGCCTTGGCCATCATCGGCTCCCTTGGCTGCGGCGCACTTCCCCGCGCCGTCCGGGGCTCGTCAAGGACAGCGGCGGCCCGGACCGGTCAGTGATCGAGGCCCGATCCCGGCCAGGCCGGCGATAGCTGGCTCTCCCACACCACCCGCTGCTGCGGGCTGTCGGTCGCCTGGACGCGGTATTGCCAGTCGCCGCGCTCCTCCGGCATCAGCGCCAGGATCTTGTAGGTTCCGGCGGCGCCCCGCATGGCGGCCGAGCCGGACAGGCGGACGCTCTGGCCCACCTTGAAGGCGTGACGGTTCATCCTCGATCTCCTCCAGCCTTCGAGCTAGCGGAGAGACGCGGTCGCCCGCGCCCCTCCTCGATCCGTCCGGGTCAGGCGTGCTGCAGGTTCGCAGCCGCCGGCTTTCCGGAGCGCCGGTCGTTCTCGACGTCGAAGCTGATCTTCTGGCCCTCGACGAGGCCGCGCATGCCGGCCGCTTCCAGGGCGGTGGCGTGCACGAAGACGTCGTTGCCGCCGTCGTCCGGCTGGATGAATCCGAAACCCTTCTGGGAATTGTAGAACTTTACGGTACCCGTGGTCATCTCGTGTCCTTTCGTGACGCGCGCGTTCGGCCGGGCGCTCAGAGCGCCCGCTCCATGAAGTCGAGTTTTGGAAAGAAGGTCTGAACGTGCGCCCGGCATGCCAGGCAGTACGGCCAAGTTGTCAGGCCAAAGATCGATACGACCAACCTAGTGCTTCCGGCACCCGCCGGCAAGGCGCAATCTTTCTTTTCGGATTCTGCGGGTTTTCAGGGGTGGCGCGATCGGCGGCGGAACGAGGCGCTGGTCAGTGGCGCCTGGCGGCGGGCACGAGCGTTTTCGGGGGAGGTTCCAGTTCGGACGGCTCCCTCCGCTCCCCGCGGCACATTCACAGTGGCTCGTAGCGATTGAGTCGCCTACAAAATGGGGAACTTGTGCAACGAACATGGAGCGCAAGCATGCAGCCTCTTGGATAAGCCATCATTGACAATGCTACGATCTAAAAGGTAGAAGTTCCACTTTCCCAACCTACAAATCTTTACTCTTTGCCTACTTCATGCATTGGAGCATAAATTGAGGAAATACCTAACATATACGTCCGCTATTTGGATCGTTTCTTCTGCGTCATTCGCGCTTCTAGTTTTTCATATGCTTTTGCGATACAATGGAAATAATCTGCATGATGGCCTTGATATAATCTCTCTGGGTCTCTTTGCAATAATCTTATCTCCCTGGATCACGAGAATCGTAGGGTCTCTCAAAGTGGGCGGTGTAGAGCTAAACTTTGTCAAGCATCGTATTGATGAGCAACAAACGGAGATTGACGCGATCAAGTTCTTGTTTGCGCATTTTCTCAGCCATTGGGAGCTACATCACTTGCGCGCGCTGGTGAACGGCGATGAGTTCATTGTGGATGTAGGTCACTTTCCTGACGATCTCAAACGTGAACTTCGACGATTGCGCGAATTAGGCCTTATTGAAGGGAACGGTCCAGTTGGTCTTGCCGACATGTTCAACGATCCTCGGAAGACCAAAAGTCTTCATGAGTATTTTCGCGCGACGCCCCGAGGAAAGAAGTACGTCGATATGCAGAAGAAAATGGGAAATATTTTCTCAGTGGACCAAGATTTCAATTAGCATTACGGCGACTTCGCACGTGTTGCTTGACGCCTATGTTATTGTGTCGGACACGCATCTGATGGCTAACGATAAGGGCGAAAATTAGTGAATCAAGCCGCCTTCTTCTCGGCCTCCTCGGCGATCCGGACCAGGCGGGTCATGACGGTGGCGACGCCCTTGAGGCGGTCGTCCTCGCGCGGCCAGTCGCGCTGGAGGACGATGCGCTGGTCGGGGCGGATCTTCGCCATCGTGCCCTGCTCGCCGATGTAGCGGACAAGCCCGGCCGGGTTGGCGAACTCGTTGTTGCGGAAGGCGACGACGACGCCCTTCGGGCCGGCGTCGACCTTCTCGACATTGGCGCGCCGGCAGAGCGACTTCACGTAGACGACCTTCAGGAGGTGCTCGACCTCGTCGGGGAGCGGGCCGAAGCGGTCGATCAGCTCGGCGCCGAAGGCGTCGATGGCGGCGGCGTCCTCGAGGTCGGCCAGGCGCCGGTAGAGGCTCATGCGCAGCTGCAGGTCCGGCACGTAGGCCTCCGGGATCATGACGGCGGTGCCGATCGTGATCTGCGGCGACCAGCGCTCCTCGCCCGCTTCCGCGTCGCCGCCGGCCTTGAGGCTCGCCACCGCCTCCTCCAGCATCTGCTGGTAGAGCTCGAAGCCGACCTCGCGGATGTGGCCGGACTGCTCCTCGCCGAGCAGGTTGCCGGCGCCGCGCAGGTCGAGGTCGTGCGAGGCGAGCTGGAAGCCCGCGCCGAGCGTGTCGAGCGACTGCAGCACCTTCAGCCGCCGCTCCGCCATGTCGGTCAGCGCCCGGTTCGCCGGCACGGTGAAGAGCGCGTAGGCGCGGGTCTTCGCCCGGCCGATCCGGCCGCGCAGCTGGTAGAGCTGGGCGAGGACGAACATGTCGGCGCGGTGCACCACGAGCGTGTTGGCGCGCGGGATGTCGAGGCCGGATTCCACGATCGTCGTCGACAGCAGGATGTCGTACTGGCCCTCGTAGAAGGCGTTCATGATCTGGTCGAGCTCGGAGGGCGGCATCTGGCCGTGCGCGACGGCCACCGTCGCCTCCGGGACCTGCTCGTCGAGGAACGCCTTGATGTCGGCGAGGTCGGAGATGCGCGGCACCCCGTAGAAGGCCTGCCCGCCGCGCACGCGCTCGCGCAGGAGCGCCTCTCGGATGGTGAGCGGGTCGAAGGGCGAGACGAAGGTGCGGACCGCGAGCCGGTCGACCGGGGGCGTCGCGATCATGGAGAGATCGCGCACGCCGGTCAGCGCCAGCTGCAGCGTGCGCGGGATCGGCGTCGCCGACATGGTGAGCACGTGGACGCTCGACCGGATCTCCTTCAGCCGCTCCTTGTGCTTGACGCCGAAATGCTGCTCCTCGTCGACGATGAGGAGGCCGAGGTCACGGAACGCGATCGCCTTGCCGAGGAGCGCGTGCGTGCCGATCACGATGTCGACCGTGCCGTCGGCGAGCCCCTTCTTCACCTTGGCGAGCTGGGCGGAGCCGACCAGGCGCGAGGCCTGCTCGACGACGAGCGGCAGGCCGCGGAAGCGCTCCTGGAAGGTGCGGAAGTGCTGGCGGGCGAGCAGCGTCGTCGGCACCACGACGGCGACCTGCTTGCCGTTCATGGCGGCCACGAAGGCAGCGCGCAGCGCCACCTCGGTCTTGCCGAAGCCGACGTCGCCGCAGACGAGCCGGTCCATCGGGCGCCCGGCGACGAGATCGTCGAGCGCGGCGTCGATCGCCGCGAGCTGGGCGGCGGTCTCCTCGTAGGGGAAGCGGGCGGCGAACTCGCCGTAGAGGCCGTGCGGCGGCGGCAGCTCGGGCGCCTTCTTCGTGAGGCGCGCCGCCGCCGTCCTGATCAGCGCGTCGGCCATGTCGCGGATGCGCTTCTTGAGCCGCGCGTTGCGGTTCTGCCAGCCGACGCCGCCGAGCCTGTCGAGATCGGCGTCGGTGCCCTCAGAGCCGAAGCGGGTCAGGAGCTCGATGTTCTCCACCGGCAGGAACAGCTTGTCGCCGCCGGCATATTGCAGCTCCAGGCAATCGTGCGGCGCGCCGGCGGCCTCGATGGTGCGCAGTCCCGTGAAGCGGGCGATGCCGTGGTCGACGTGGACGACGAGGTCGCCGGCGGCGAGGCTCGTCGCCTCGGTGATCGCGTCGGCAGCGCGCTTGCGCTTGCGCGCCGCGCGCACCAGCCGGTCGCCGAGCACGTCC
>JAEZEK010000182.1 GCA_023417735.1 Pseudomonadota bacterium
CGGCGACGTGCTCTACCATGCGCCCGAGCGGCGCCGGCTGCAGGACGTGCTGACCTGCATCCGCGAGCACGTGACGCTGGAGAATGCCGGCCGGCGGCTCGAGGCCAATGCCGAGCGGCACCTGAGGAGCGGCGCGACGATGGCGCGCCTCTTCGCCGACGTGCCCGAGGCGGTCGGGGAATCCGTCCGCCTCCTGGAGCGCCTCGCCTTCTCGCTCGACGAGCTGCGCTACGAGTATCCGCTGGAATCGGCGGGCGAGAGCGCGACGCCCTTCGACGAGCTCGTCCGGCTCGCCTGGCTCGGCGCCGCAGAGCGCTACCCGGCCGGCGTGCCCGCCAAGGTCAAGGCGACGATGGAGCACGAATTCGCGCTCATCGGGGAGCTCGAATACGCGCCCTACTTCCTCACCGTCTGGGATATCGTCCGCTTCGCGCGCTCGCAGGGCATCCTCTGCCAGGGCCGCGGCTCGGCCGCGAACTCCGCGGTCTGCTTCGCGCTCGGCATCACCGAGGTCGACCCCGAGCGCGGCGACCTCCTGTTCGAGCGCTTCATCTCGCCGGAACGCCGCGAGCCGCCCGATATCGACGTCGATTTCGAGCACGAGCGGCGCGAGGAGGTGATGCGGTACATCTACGGGAAGTACGGCCGCGACCGCGCCGCGATCGCCGCCACCGTCATCACCTATCGCGGCCGGTCCGCCGCGCGCGAGGTCGGCAAGGCCTTCGGCCTCTCCGCCGACGCCGTCGGCGCGCTCGCCGGCAATCTGTGGGGCTGGTCGGCTTCCGGCGTCGACGGCGAGGACGCCAGGCGCGCCGGGCTCGACCCGGCCGACCGCCGCATCGCCCAGGTGCTCGACCTGTCCCGCCAGATCATCGGCTTCCCGCGCCACCTCTCCCAGCATGTCGGCGGCTTCGTGATGACGCGCGGCCGGGTTGACGAGGTCGTGCCGGTGCTCAACTCGGCGATGGAGGGGCGCACCATCATCGAATGGGACAAGGACGATCTCGACGCGCTCGGCATCCTCAAGGTGGACGTGCTCGCCCTCGGCATGCTGACCTGCATGCGCAAGGGCCTCGATCTCCTGGCGGACCATTACGGCGAGCGCCTGGGCCTCGCCGCGATCCCCCCCGAGGACCCGGCCGTCTACGACATGATCTGCCGCGCCGACACGATCGGCGTCTTCCAGATCGAGAGCCGGGCGCAGATGACCATGCTGCCGCGGCTCCGCCCGCGCACCTTCTACGACCTCGTCATCGAGGTGGCGATCGTCCGGCCCGGCCCGATCCAGGGCGACATGGTGCATCCCTATCTCCGCCGCAGGCAGGGGCAGGAGGCGGTCTCCTATCCGCGCCCCGCGCCGGAGCACGGCCCGCCGGACGAGCTGGAGAAGGTGCTCGGCAAGACGCTCGGCGTGCCGCTCTTCCAGGAGCAGGCGATGCGGATCGCCATCGAGGCCGCGAAGTTCACGCCCGCAGAGGCCGACAAGCTCCGCCGCGCCATGGCGACCTTCCGCCGGGTCGGCACGATCCACACCTTCCAGCAGAAGATGGTGGAGGGCATGGTCGCGCGCGGCTACGACCGCGCCTTCGCCGAGCACTGCTTCCACCAGATCGAGGGCTTCGGCGAGTACGGCTTTCCGGAGAGCCATGCGGCGAGCTTCGCGCTCCTCGTCTACACCTCCGCCTGGCTGAAGTGCCATTACCCGGACGTCTTCTGCGCCGCCCTCCTCAACGCGCAGCCGATGGGCTTCTACGCGCCCGCGCAGATCGTCCGCGACGCGCGCGAGCACGGCGTGGCGGTCCGGGAGGTCGACGTGAACCACTCGCGCTGGGACGCGACGCTGGAGGCGGCGCGTGAGGAGGCCTCGCCGTCCGGCCCTCTCGCGCCCGGCTCCGGCCGCATCCATTCCCGCTACGCCGAACAGGCTCCCGCGATCCGCACCCGCTGCGCGGTGCGGCTGGGCTTCCGGCAGGTCAAGGGCCTCCGGGAGGCGGACGTCGAACGGATGGTCGCTGCGCGGGGTGCGGGCTACCTCAGCGTCCGCGATCTCTGGCTGCGGGCCGGCATCGGCCGGGCGGCGATCGAACGGCTGGCGGAGGCGGACGCCTTCCGCTCGATCGGCCTCGACCGGCGCGCCGCGCTCTGGCAGGTGAAGGCGCTCGATGCCGCCGCGCCCGGGCACCTCCCGCTCTTCGCAAGCGAGGCGGATGCGGCCGGGACAGAGCCCGAAATGGCGCTGCCGGCAATGCCGGCGGGCGAGCATGTCGTGAACGACTACCGCGCGATCGGCATGTCCCTGAAAGCCCATCCCGTGGGATTCCTGCGGGAGCGGCTCCAGGCCGGGGGCATCCTGCCGTCGGCGAGCCTTTCGAGCCTCCGGAGCGGGCGGCGCGTGACGGTCGCCGGCCTCGTCCTCGTCCGGCAGCGCCCGGGCTCCGCCAAGGGCGTGATCTTCGCCACGCTCGAGGACGAAACCGGCGTCGCGAACGTCATCGTCTGGCCGAAGGTGTTCGAGCGCTACCGTGCGCTCGTTCTCGGCGCCCGATTTCTAGCGGTCTCGGGCCGGCTGCAGTCCGACCAGGGGGTGATCCACGTCGTCGCCGAGCAGGTCGAGGACCTGACCCCGCTCCTCGCCCATCTCTCCGACGTTCCGATCGGGGCCGGCGGGATGGCGCGCGCCGACGAGGTGCGCCGCCCCATTGCGGACATGGCGCACAAGGCGAAGCCGCATTCCCGGCTCGCGCGCATGCTGCGCGACGCGCCGGAGCTTCTCTCCGACGCCGAGCACCTCGCCCGCACCGCCGCCTCCGGCATGCCGAAAGGCCGCAACTTCCAGTGAGGTCAGTCGAGGCTGCCGATATAGGCGGCGAGATCCCGGATCTCCTGCCGCGTCAGGCTCATGTCCGGCATCATCGGATGCGGATCGGCCAGGAAGCCCTCGAGCCAGCCGAGTTCCCCCTTCGAGCGCTCCGCGATCGCGCCGAAGCTCGGAACGTCGGCCATCGCGGTCGCCTGCTCGGGGCCGACGACGTGACAGCTCGCACACCAGCGCTCGGCGATCGCCTTGCCGCTGGCGGCGTCGCCCGCCGCCTGCGCGGCGCCGGTCGCGGACAGGAGAAGAGCGATGGCGGCAACCTCTACGGACTTGCGAAACATGCGGTTTCCCCTTCTCCTGAGCGACCATAGACCGTCCGGGGCCGGTCATGGAAGACGTGATCCGAGAGCCCCTGTCCCGGCGCTTCAAGGAACCAATTCGCCGGGGAAATGTTCGGGAACTTGGAAAATGCTACATCAGCGGGAACTTACGTTGCACCGCAGCGTTTCGGAACGTCAGTGGGGGTGTACGTGAAGAAGACGGTACTGGTCACCGGCGGCGCCGGGTTCATCGGCGCGCATCTTGCCCAGGAACTGCTCGAGACCGGCTATGCGGTCCGCATTCTCGACAACCTCACGCCGCAGGTCCATCCCGACGGCCGCCCGCCCGGCTATCTCTCCGCCGATGCCGAGCTCATCGTCGGCGACGTCCGCGACCGCGACTGCGTGACCCGCGCCCTGAAGGGGGTCGATACGGTCTGCCACCTCGCCGCCGCCGTCGGCGTCGGGCAGAGCATGTACGAAATCGAACGCTACACCGCCATCAATGACATCGGCACCGCGGTGCTCCTGGAAGCCCTGGCGGAAAGCGAAGTCGGCAGGGTGATGGTGGCCTCGTCCATGAGCATCTACGGCGAGGGCCTCGCGCGCGCCGGCGACCGCCTGGTGGAGCCCGACGAGCGGCCGCTCGAGCAGCTCAAGGCGGGGCAATGGGAGCTGCGGACGGCGGCTGGGGAGACGCTCGAGCCCGTTCCGACGCCGGAAACCAAGCATCCCTCGCTCAGCTCGATCTACGCCCTCAACAAGTTCGACCAGGAGCGGATGACGCTCATCTTCGGCCGGGCCTACGACCGCGAGGCGGTCGCACTCCGCTTCTTCAACGTCTACGGGCCGAACCAGGCGCTTTCGAACCCCTATACGGGCGTGCTCGCCATCTTCGGCTCCCGCTTCCTGAACGACCGGCCCCCGATGATCTTCGAGGACGGCGGCCAGAAGCGGGACTTCGTCCATGTCCGCGACGTCGCGCGCGCCTGCCGGCTGGCGATCGAATCGCCGAAAGCGGCCGGCAAGGCGATCAATGTCGGGTCGGGCCAGAGCCGCACGGTGCTCGACGTGGCGCAGGAGCTCGCGCTCGCCACCGGCAAGACGCATCTCAGCCCGCACGTGGTCGGCAAGTACCGGGCCGGCGACATCCGCCATTGCTTCGCCGACATATCGCTCGCGCGGGACCTGCTCGGCTACGAGCCGCGCATCGCATTCGAACAGGGCATAGCCGAGCTCGCCGAATGGCTGGCCGGCCAGGTGGCGGTCGACCGCATCGACCAGGCAACGGAGGAGCTCTCCCGCCGCGGGCTCGTGGCGTAGGCATGAAGACCAACGGATCGACCGAGGAAGCGATGCAAAGTCCCGAACAACCGGGCTCGGCTCCGGCGCGCAATGGCAGGACGAACAGCAACGGGCACGCGGACGATCTCGCTCGCCTCGGGAAGCCCGCAATCAGGGTCGGGCCGTCTCCGATCCTGGTGACGGGCGGAGCCGGGTTCCTCGGCAGCAACCTCGTCGACCGTCTGGCCGGGCGCGGCGAACAGGTCGTCGTCTTCGACAATCTGTCCCGGGGCCGCGTCGCCGAGAACCTCGACTGGCTGCGGCAGCGCCACCCGAAGAACGTTGCCGCGATCCGGGCCGACGTGCGCGATGCCGATGCCGTCGAAAACGCCGTGGCCGGCGCCAAGGCGGTGGTCCACCTCGCCGCCCAGGTCGCCGTCACGACCAGCGTGGCCGATCCGGTCGGCGATTTCGAAGCCAATGCGAGGGGCACGCTCAACGTGCTGGAGGCGGTGCGCCGGCGCGCCCCTGAGGCTCCGGTCCTCTTCGCCTCCACGAACAAGGTCTACGGCAAGCTCATAGACCTCGACGCTATGGTGCGGCGGGGCGACCGCTACGTGCCGGCCGATCCGTCCTTTCCCGCGGGGCTCGACGAGGCCACGCCGCTCTCCTTCCACAGTCCGTACGGCTGTTCCAAGGGCGTCG
The DNA here is from genome assembly GCA_023417735.1 of Pseudomonadota bacterium. GTDB lineage: Bacteria > Pseudomonadota > Alphaproteobacteria > Rhizobiales > Afifellaceae > Propylenella. The sequence goes on from JAEZEK010000182.1 coordinate 5,125, forward strand.
CCGACCAGTACGTTCTCGACTATGCGCGCGTCTTCGGCCTGAAGACCGTGGTGTTCCGGATGAGCTGCCTGTACGGCCCGCGCCAGTTCGGGACCGAGGACCAGGGCTGGGTCGCGCATTTCCTCATTTCCGCGTTGGGCGGCCGCCCGATCACCATATTCGGCGATGGCTACCAGGTCCGCGATGTCCTCTATGTCGACGATGCGGTGAACGCCTACCTCGCCGCGCTCTCCGACATCGATGCGGTGGCCGGACAGGTCTTCAACCTCGGCGGCGGCCCCGGCAACACGGTGAGCCTGCGCGAGCTCCTTGCGCTCATCGCCGCGGAAACCGGGATCGAGCCCGACGTGGGCTTCGATGCGTGGCGTCCCGGCGACCAGCCCTGGTACGTCTCCGACACCTCCGCCCTGACGAAGGCCTGCGGCTGGCGCGCGGAAGTCGACGTGCGGGAGGGGCTCGGGAGGCTCGCGAGCTGGCTCGCCGTCGCCTTCCCCGGAAGGGCCGCCGAGCCGCGCCCCCGCGAGGTGGCGCGGGAGCTCTCCGCGTGAGCCCGCTTCCGATGCCGGGCGTGTCCCCGTGAGGGCGCGCCCGAAGCGCGTGCTCATGACCGCCGATTGCGTCGGCGGCGTGTGGACCTATGCGCTCGAGCTCACGCGCCAGCTCGCCGTGCGGAACGTCGAGGTGACGCTCGTGGTGATGGGCGGCAAGCCGTCGCTCGACCAGGCCCACGAGGCGTCCCTCATCCCGAACCTTTCGCTGATCGGTACGGATCTCCGCCTCGAATGGATGGACGATTGCGACGAGCACCTGAAGCTCGCACGCGAACTCCTCCTGGACATCGAATCGGAACAGCACCCGGACGTCGTCCACGTCAACGGCTTCGCCCAGGCCGCCCTGCCGTTCTCCGCCCCGGTGGTGTGCGTCGCGCATTCCTGCGTCTCGTCCTGGTGGCGGGCCTGCCGCGGCGGCGACCTCCCGCCGGCGGGGCGGGCATACGAGCGCCGGGTTTCGGAGGGCATCGCGGCGGCCGACCTCCTCGTGGCGCCGACCGCGCGCTTCCTCGCCGAAGTCGAGGCGCGGCATGGCGCGCCGCGGCGCAGCCGCGTCATCTGGAACGGGCGCGATCCGGCCCTCTACCGGTCCGCGGAGAAGCGCTCGATCGCGCTGGCCGCCGGGCGCCTCTGGGACGACGCGAAGAACATCGCGCTGCTGCGCGATGCCGCGCGCGACCTGCCCTATCCCGTGGCTGTGGCCGGCGCCGCGGCGGGCCCCGACGGCGGCGCCATCGAATGCGCGCCGCTGATCGATCTCGGGCGGCTTGCGCCCGGCGAGCTCGCCGCACGCATGTCGGAGGCGGCGATCTTCGTCTCGCCCGCGCGCTACGAGCCGTTCGGCCTCGCCGTGCTCGAAGCCGCCTTGTCCGGCTGCGCGCTCGTCCTTTCCGGGATCCCCACCTTCCGCGAGCTCTGGGACGGAGCCGCGCGTTTCGTCCCGACCGATGATCCGGCGCGCCTGCGTGAGGAGCTGGAGGCGCTCTTCGAACAGCCCGCCGCGGCCGCCGCGCTGGGGCGCGCCGCTCGCATGCGCGCCGAGCGCTACACGGCCGAGCGCATGGGACGGGCCTATCACGCGGCCTATTGTGAGCTCATCGAGGCGCGGACCGGTCCCTCGGTGCAGACCGTTCCCCTGCAGGCGATCGCATGAAGGTCGTCTTCTTCGTCAACGCGCTCGCCTCGTGCTGGAACAACGGCAATGCCCATTTCCTGCGCGGGGTCGTGACGGCACTGCAGGGGCTGGGGCATCGGGTGACCGTCCATGAGCCCGCCGACGGCTGGAGCCGCGCGAACCTCTTCGCCGATCACGGCCCCGACGCGCTCGGCGGCTTCGAGACGGCGTTCCCGCGCCTTCGCCCGGTGCTCTACGACCCGTCCGAGGCGGACCTGGCGGCGCTCGTGGACGGCGCCGACCTCGTGATCGTCCACGAATGGAACGATCCCGCTCTGGTGAACGGCCTCGGCCGCCTGCGCGCCCGCGGGGCGGGCTTCGTGCTGCTCTTCCACGACACGCATCACCGCGCCGTCACCAAGCCCGAGGAGATGAGCCGGTTCGATCTCTCCGGTTATGACGGCGTGCTCGCCTTCGGCGAGGCGATCGGCGAGATCTACAGGCAGCGCGGCTGGGCGGACCGCGTCTGGACCTGGCACGAGGCCGCCGATACGCGGCTCTTCAGGCCGCTGCCGGCCGAGTCCCGCGAGGGCGACGTCGTCTGGGTCGGCAATTGGGGCGACGAGGAGCGCAGCGAAGAGATCCGGACCTACCTGCTCGATCCGGTCGAGGCGCTCGGGCTTGAGGCGAACGTCTACGGCGTGCGCTACCCGAAAACGGCAAGAGCGGAGCTCGCGGCGCGCGGCATCGCCTATCGCGGCTGGCTCGCCAACCATGCCGTGCCCGAAATCTTCGCCCGCCACCGCCTGACCGTCCACGTGCCGCGCCGGCCCTATGCCGAGGCGCTTCCCGGCATTCCCACCATCCGCGTCTTCGAGGCGCTCGCCTGCGGTATCCCGCTCGTCAGCGCGCCCTGGCGCGACAGCGAGGGGCTCTTCCCCGAGGGTGCCTTCCTGATGGCGCGGGACGGCGCGGAGATGGCGGCGCACATGCGCGCGGTGCTCGAGGACCGCGACCTGGCGGAGAACCTCCGCCGGACCGGCCTCGCCGCTGTCCTGGGGCGCCATACCTGCGACCACCGCGCGCGCGACCTCCTCGCCATCCACGGCCTCCTCACATCCCAGACAACGACAATGCGGGAATCCGCCTGATGCGCTTCGCCTTCTTCGGCTCCAGCCTCGTCTCCGCCTACTGGAACGGCGCCGCCACATATTATCGCGGGCTCCTGAAGGCGCTCGCAGCGCGCGGGCATGAGATCGCCTTCTTCGAGCCCGATGCCTTCGAGCGCCAGGCGCACAGGGACATGGACGATCCCGACTGGGCGAAGGTGACCGTCTTCCAGCCCGACGAAGCGGGACTGGCCGGTGCGCTGGCGGCCGCGGCCGGTGCCGACGTGATCGTGAAGTTCTCCGGCGTCGGCGTTCTCGACCGGGATCTGGAGGAGGCCGTCCTCCAGATGCGCCGGCCCGACCGGATCGCCATCCTCTGGGACGTGGACGCCCCGGCGACGCTCGATTCGATCGCCGCCGACCCCTCCGATCCCCTGCGCCGCCAGGTGCCGGGCTACGACGCCGTCTTCACCTATGGCGGCGGGGACGCCGTGGTGAACGCCTACCGCAAGCTCGGTGCGCGGCTCTGCATGCCGGTCTACAACGCCCTCGATCCCGACACGCACCATCCGGTGGACAAGGTGGAGCGCTTCGCCGTCGACCTCGCCTTCCTCGGCAACCGCCTGCCCGACCGCGAGGCGCGCGTTGAGGAATTCTTCCTGGCGCCCGCTGCGGCCCTGCCGGACCGCCGGTTCCTGCTCGGCGGGAGCGGCTGGGCGGACAAGCCGATGAGCGCGAACATCGATTACGTCGGCCACGTCTACACGCGCGACCACAACGCGCTGAACGCCTCCGCCCTCGCCGTGCTCAACATCAACCGCGAGAGCATGGCGCGCTACGGCGCGTCGCCGCCGACCCGCATCTTCGAGGCGGCCGGCGCGGGCGCCTGCATCGTCTCCGACCGCTGGGAAGGCATCGAGGCCTTCCTGGAGCCGGGCGCCGAGATCCTGCTCGCCTCCGACGGGGCGGAGGTGACCGGCCATCTGCGGGCGCTCGACCCGGAGCGGGCGCGCGCCATCGGCGACGCCGCGCGCCGCCGCGTGCTCGCCAGCCACACCTATGCGCACCGGGCGGCGGAGGTCGAGGCGGCGCTCGAGGGCCGCGACTTCCTGCGCGAGGCGGTCTGATGGCGGACATCGTCGTCCTCGGGCTCTCGATCACCTCCTCCTGGGGGAACGGCCACGCGACCACCTATCGCGGGCTCGTCAAGAACCTCGCCCGGCGCGGCCACCGCGTGACGTTCTTCGAGCGCGACGTGCCGTGGTACGCCGGCAATCGCGATCTCCCCGATCCGCCTTACTGCCGGACCGTCCTCTACCGGGATTTCGAGGACCTGCAGCAGGCCGGCCACGCGGCGGTGCGCGAGGCGGACGCCGTGATCGTCGGCTCCTACGTCCCGGACGGCGTGCAGGTCGGCGACTGGGCGATAGCGACTTCCGAGGGCCCGGTCGCGTTCTACGACATCGACACGCCGGTGACGCTCGCCAAGCTCGCCCGCGGCGACGAGGAGTACCTGACGCCGGATCTAGTCCGCCGCTACGACCTCTACCTGTCCTTCACGGGCGGCCCCACGCTGGAGCGGCTGGAGGCGATGGGCAGCCCGCGGGCGGCGCCGCTCTATTGCGCGGTCGATCCAGACGTGCACGCACCGGTGCGCGTGCCGCGCCGCTGGCGTCTCGGCTATCTCGGCACCTATTCCGTCGACCGCCAGCCGACGCTCGACGCCCTCCTCGTCGAGCCTGCGCGCCTGATGCCGCGCGACGGCTTCGTGGTCGCCGGGCCGCAATACCCCGATGGTCTGGGCTGGCCGGCGAATGTCGAGCACGTGCCCCACCTGGCGCCGACCGAGCATGCCCGCTTCTACTGCGGCCAGGACTTCACGCTGAACGTCACGCGCGCCGACATGCGGGCGGCCGGCCATTCGCCGAGCGTGCGCCTCTTCGAGGCCGCCGCCTGCGGCGTGCCGATCGTCAGCGATTGGTGGGAAGGTCTCGACACCTTCTTTGCGATCGGCAGCGAGATCCTGGTCGCAGAGGGCACGGCGGACATGGCCGGCATCCTCGCCCGGACGTCCGAGTCGGACCGGATGCGGATCGCGCGCGCGGCGCGCAGCCGCGTCATGGCCGGGCACACGGCGCTGCACCGTGCGCGCGAGCTGGAGGAGCTCCTGCGCCTGACGCCCGGCCGCGTCCGCACGCAGTCGAGCCGGCGGGCGCTGGTTTCCTGACAAATAGCCTGTCGGATCGCTTTCCGCGGCGAAGGGCGGCAGCAGCGATCAGGCGTCGTCCGACCCTTCCAGGGTGAACCCGACCTTCAGGCGCACCTGATAATGACGGACCCGCCCGTCATCGATATGGCCGCGCGTCTCCACCACCTCGAACCAGCGCAGATGGCGCAGCGTCGTGGCCGCACGGCTCACCGCCGTCTGGATGGCGTCCTCGATGCTCGTCTCCGACGAGCCGACGAGCTCGACGACCTTGTAGATGTGCTCCGTCATGCGCCCCTCCACGTCTTCGGCTGGACAAGGATAACGCGAAAGGCCCTCGCGTGGTTCATGGATTGGCCGCGGCCGATCCGCCGCTCAGCGCTCGGTGCCGGGGGCGAGGCGGAGCCGCAGCCCGTCGATCTCCGCCGTGACGAGCAGCTGGCAGGCGAGCCGGGATTCCCGGCGCACGTCGAACGCATCGTCGAGACGGTCGATCTCCTCCTCGCTCGGCGGCGGCAGCCGATCGGCCCATTGCGGATCGACGTGGACGTGGCAGGTGGCGCAGGCGCATGCCCCGCCGCATTCCGCCTTGATGTCGAGGCCCTAGTCGCGGATCACCTCCATGACGCGCCAGCCTTCGACGGCCGGAAGCCTGTGCTCGACGCCGTCTCGCCCGGTGACGAGGAGGACGGGAGCGTCCTCGCACGCATCCTCGGCGATTGCCGCGGTCTGAACTCTGCTCATCGAATCGTCTCCGGATGTCAGGCGGCCGGGAGCCTGGCCCAGGGCCGCGTGCCGGCCGGCACCTCCGCGCCGCCGGCGGGCTGGTAGTAGTGGCGGACCTCGGCCGTATGGCCGGCGGCGAGCGCGCGGCGCGTCGGCGCGTGCGCGACCGCGTAGCTGTCGATGCCGCAGCGACGCATCAGCGGAATCTGGTCGAGCAGGACCTCGCCGACGGCGCGCAGTTCGCCCGCATAGCCGTACCGCTCCCGGAGCAGCCGCGCGGCCGAATAGTTGCGGCCGTCCGAGAACTTAGGGAAGGCGAGCGCGACGAGCGCGAGGTCGCCGAGGTGAGGGGCGAGCGGCCGGACGTCCTCGCCGGGCGAAACGACGACGCCCACCGCCGCCTCGCGCTGCAGGCAACGCCCGGGCTCGGCCAGGAAGCGGGCGAGCGGAACGAGGATCGCGCGGCCGTCGCCCGGAAGGGCCTCCTCGGCCCCGACCGCAAGCCACTCGTCGTCGCGGAACGCGCCGTCCTTCCAGATCGGCGCCGCCCTCTCGCTCATCAGATTCCGCTCCCGTCGTTCTGCCAGGCGGCCAGCCCGAGATGGATGCCGCATTCCGTCTTGCCCGTGCCGCGCCAGCGACCTTCGCGGTCGCCTTCGCCGGACGCGACCCTCTGCGTACAGGGCATGCAGCCGACCGAGCGGTAGCCGTCGGCCACGAGCGGGTGCTCCGGCAGATCGTGCAGGCGGCGGTAGTTCGCGACATCGTCGGCCGACCACGCCGCGAGCGGATTGAGCTTCAGCCTGCGGCCGTCCGCCTCGACGAGGGGGAGCGCCTGCCGGAGCCCGCCCTGATAGCGCTTCCGGCCCGAAACCCAGCCCTGGAACGGGGCGAGCGCGCGGGCGAGCGGCGCGACCTTCCGGATCCCGCAGCAGCTGTCGGGATCGCGCAGCCAGAGGTCCGACGAGCGGTCCGCCTCGGCCAGCGCGATCGGGCTCGGCCGCGCCACGCGCAGGTCGCTGAGGCCGAGACGTGCGACGAGCGCGTCCCGGTATTCCTTCGTGGACGCGAACAGCTTGCCGGTGTCGATGAAGATCACCGGGACGGCCTGGTCGATGGAAGCCACGAGGTGCAGGAGGACCGCGGAATCCGCGCCGAAGCTCGAGACGAGGGCGGCGTTGCCGGGAAGCCGGACCTGCAGGAAGTCGGCGAGAACGTCGCGGGTGCGCCAGGGCAGGTAGCGCTCCGCGAGCGCGTCCGCCGCGGCTTCCGTCGGGTCGACGAAGCGGGCGACCGCATCACGCGCTGCCATAGAGCGCCTCCTTGAACGGCGCCGGCCCGAGGCGGCGGTAGGCCTCGAGGAAAGGCTCCGCAGCATCCGCCCGGTGCGCGACATAGGTGTCGACGATCGTCTCGACAGCGTCGACGATCTCCTCGGTCGAAAAGCCCCGGCCCACGATCTCGCCGATCGAGGCGTCCTCCGCGCCGGAGCCGCCGAGCGTGATCTGGTAGAACTCCTCGCCCTTCCGGTCGACGCCGAGGATGCCGATGTGGCCGGCATGGTGATGGCCGCAGGCGTTGATGCAGCCGGAGATCTTGATCTTCAGCGGCCCGACCGCCTCCTGCCGCCCCTCGTCGGCCAGCCGTTCGGCGATGCGCTGTGCTATCGGGATCGAGCGCGCATTGGCGAGCGCGCAATAGTCGAGGCCGGGGCAGGCCATGATGTCGCTGACGAGGCCCGCATTGGCGCTCGCAAGCCCCGCCGCCGCGAGCGCGTCGTAGAGCGGCTTGAGGTCGTCGAGGGCGACATGCGGGAGCACGAGGTTCTGCTCGTGGCTGACCCGGATCTCGCCGTAGGAATATCGGTCGGCGAGATCGGCGACCGCGCCCATCTGCTCGGACGTGGCGTCGCCCGGCACGGCGCCGATTGCCTTCAGCGCGATGGTCGCGATGGCGTAGCCGGGCACCTTGTGCGCCGCGACGTTGTTCCTGACCCAGCGGTCGAACCCGGGATCGGCGGCGCGGGCCTGCTCCGTCGCCTCCGACCGGGGCGCGCGGGCGGGATAGGCGGGCGGCGCGAAATAGGCGGCGATCCGGCGGACCTCCTCCTCCGGCAGCCGGAGCACGCCGTCGCGGATGGCGGCGAACTCATGCTCGATCTCGTCCCGGATCGTCTCCGCGCCGGCTTCATGCACGAGGATCTTCAGCCGCGCCTTGAACTTGTTGTCGCGCCGGCCGTGCAGGTTGTAGACGCGCAGGATCGCCTCCGTGTAGGCGAGGAGGTCCGCCTCCGGCAGGAAGTCGCGCACCTTGTGCGCGATCATGGGGGTGCGCCCCATGCCGCCGCCGACCCACACCGCGAAGCCCAGGGCGCCGGAGGCGTCCCGCTTCAGCTCGTAGCCGATGTCGTGGAACTGGATGGCCGCGCGGTCGGCCGGCGCGCCCGTCACCGCGACCTTGAACTTGCGGGGCAGGAACAGGAACTCCGGGTGGATCGACGACCATTGCCGCAGGATCTCGGCTTAGGGCCGCGGGTCGGCCACCTCGTCGGCCGCCACGCCGGCGAAGTGGTCGGCGGTCACGTTGCGGATGCAGTTGCCGGAGGTCTGGATGCAGTGCATCTCCACGTCGGCGAGGGCTGAGAGGATGTCCGGCACGTCCTCCAGCCGCGGCCAGTGGTACTGCAGGTTCTGCCGCGTGGTGAAATGGCCGTAGCCCTTGTCCCAGCGCCGGCCGATCTCGGCGAGCCGCCGCATCTGCCGGCTCGACAGCGTGCCGTAGGGAACCGCGATGCGCAGCATGTAGGAGTGGAGCTGCAGGTAGACCCCGTTCTGCAGCCGGAGCGGCTTGAACTGCTCCTCCGAAATGTCGCCGGCAAGGCGTCGGCCGGCCTGGTCGCGGAACTGGGCGACCCGCTCGTGCACGAAGGCGTGGTCGAACTCGTCGTAGCGGTACACGGGATGAAGCTCCTCAGGCGGCCTTGTCGCGGGGCGCCGTTGTCGAATTGCCGGCCGTCGGCCCGGTGACGCGGATGCGCTCGCGCAGGCGGGCCGGCACGATGCGCGGGCCGGCGCGCCGGACGTCGATGGCGTAGACGTCGACGACGTGGTTCGCCGCCGCGTCGCGCTCGGCGCGGGCAAGTGCGGCCTCTACGGCTTCCGTGCTTTCCAGGGCCAGCGCCGCGTCGATGGCCCGGGACCAGCCGGACGGCGCGAGGAAGACGACGCGGCCGTCGGCCAGCCGGTTGGCGGTGACGATCTGGAGGATGGGCTTGGGCATGGCGGGTTCCTTCAGGCGGCGAGGACCGATGGTGCGGCGATCGGCTCGGCGCCGCCGAGGCCGGCGGCCGCCACCGCTTCGCCCACGATGATGAGGGTGGGGCCGGCGAGGTCGTTCCGCTCGGCGAGGCGGGGAAGCTCTGCCAGCGTGCCGGCGAGGAGGCGCTGCGCGGGCAGGCTGGCGTTCTCGACCACCGCGACGGGGGTGGCCCGGGAAAGCCCGGCCTCCAGGAGTCGCGCGGCGACGTCGCCGGCCACGCTTCGGCCCATGT
>JAEZEK010000266.1 GCA_023417735.1 Pseudomonadota bacterium
CTCCTCGAGCGCGTCCAAAGCGGCGCTCCGCTCGCGCTCGGCGCGGCTCAGGCCGAACCGGGTGCGGTTGGCGGCCGCCGCCTTCTCGCGCTCCTCGCGCGCGCGCCGCTTGCGCGCGAGGCGGAGGTTGACCGGCGCGTCCGCCATCGGGCGCTACCTCGGGCTGATCATCAGCTCGGGACGGACGACCTCGTCGAACTCGTCCTCGGTGACGAAGCCGAGCCCGACCGCCTCCTCGCGAAGGGTGGTGCCCTTCTTGTGCGCGGTCTTGGCGACGGTCGTCGCATTGTCGTAGCCGATCTTCGGGGCGAGCGCCGTGACGAGCATCAGCGACCGGCCCATCAGCTCGCTGATGCGCGCCTCGTTCGCCTCGATGCCGGCGACGCAATTGTCGGCGAAGGAGACGGCGGCGTCGGCCAAGAGCCGGATCGACTGCAGCATGTTGTAGGCCATCACGGGCTTGTAGACGTTGAGCTCGAAATGGCCCTGGCTGCCGGCGACCGTCATCGCGGTGTGGTTGCCCATGACCTGCACGCAGACCATGGTGAGCGCCTCCGACTGCGTCGGGTTCACCTCGCCCGGCATGATCGAGGAGCCCGGCTCGTTCTCCGGCAGGATGAGCTCGCCGAGCCCGGAGCGCGGCCCGGAGCCGAGGAGCCGGATGTCGTTCGCGATCTTGAAGAGCGACACCGCCACCGTGTTGAGCGCGCCGTGCGCGTAGACGTAGGCGTCGTGGGCGGCGAGCGCCTCGAACTTGTCGGCGCGGTGCGGAAGGGGAGGCCGGTGATCTCCGCCACCTTCTCCGCGAAGCCGTGGGCGAAGTCCGGATGGCTGTTGAGGCCGGTGCCGACGGCGGTGCCGCCCTGGGCGAGCTCGAACAGGTCCTCGCAGCCCTGCTTCACCCGGCGGATGCCGTAGTCGAGCTGCGCGACGTAGCCGGAGAATTCCTGGCCGAGCGTGATCGGCGTGGCGTCCTGGGTGTGCGTCCGGCCGATCTTGATGATGGGGGCGAAGGCCTTCGCCTTCTCGCTCAGCGCGTTGCGCAGGTGCTGCAGCGCCGGCACCAGGCGGTGGACGATCTGCTCGGCGGCCGCGATGTGCATGGCCGTCGGGAACGTGTCGTTCGACGACTGGCTCATGTTGACGTGGTCGTTGGGGTGGACGGGCTTCTTGGAGCCCATCGCGCCGCCGAGGATCTCGATCGCCCGGTTGGAGATCACCTCGTTGGCGTTCATGTTGGTCTGGGTGCCGGAGCCGGTCTGCCAGACGACCAGCGGGAAATGGTCGTTCATGCGGCCGTCGATCACCTCCTGCGCCGCGCCGGCGATCGCCTCGGCGAGGGCGGCGTCGAGGAGGCCGAGATCCCGGTTCGCCATCGCCGCGGCGCGCTTGACGATGCCGAGCGCGCGGACGAGGGGCACCGGCATGGTCTCGCCGCCGATCCGGAAGTTCTGCAGCGAGCGCTGGGTCTGCGCACCCCAGTAGCGGTCGGCCTGGACCTCGAGGGGTCCGAAGGAATCGGTTTCGGTGCGCGTGCTCATGGAACTGCCCTGGCTGGAGACTCTACGGTTCTTGCGGACCGCATTTCCCACTCCCGGGCGCCGCGCGCAAGAGCGGGCGCCGGCTGGCCGTCAGCTGTTCTTCTTGCGGAAGGAATCGAGCGAGACGACGTCGGCACCGGCGGCCGGGCGCTCGTCCTCGAGCACGTCGGCGTCCGGCTCCGGCGCGGCGGCCGCGACGAGCTCCGTGCCGGCCGCCTCCTCGGCGCCCTCGCCCTCGCCGGCGGCGTGGGCGTCGAACTTCAGGCCGAAGCTCGCATGCGGGTCGACGAAGGCGACGATCGCCCGGAACGGGACGTGGAGCCGCTCGGGGATGCCGTTGAAGGAGAGGCCGACCTCGAAGGCGGTCTCGCCGACGGTCAGGTCCCAGAACTGGTGCTGCAGGACGATGGTCATCTCCTGCGGGTACTTCTCGCGCAGCCGCGAGGACACGCGCACGCCGGGGTCGTGGGTCCGGAAGGTGACGAAGAAATGGTGCTCGCCCGGCAGCCCGGTCTGCGCCACCTCGGCGAGAACCTTCTGCACCACGCCGCGCAGCGCGTCCTGCGCGAGGACATCGTAACGGATGAGATCCTGGGTCATCGCGGCAGAACCTAGAACGTGGACCCCGGCCGCGCAACGGCAGCAGAGGGGGGAGCGGCAACATGGAAGGAAGTGGAGGCTTCTGTTGCCGGGCGCCTCCGGACCCCGCCTGGACCGTGCTAACGGCCCAGGGCTTCATTCGAAGCCGTCAGGCTGCATTACGCAGCGAGGCGAGCCTCAGCATAGTTGTCGTTGGCAACTATTGTTCGGTCCGATAACGGCGGTACCATGCCGGGCGAAAGCGCTGTCTTTACACCCTCGTCGAGCCTATTTCGCCCCCATCATCAGCGGTGATCGCGTCACCGTTCATGGTGGAGGCGCCGGGTACCGCCCCCGGGTCCGAAAGGCTTATTCCACAGACCATTTATCGCCATAGCCGGTGCGACCGGCACGACTGAATATAGGGGATGGCTCCGGCGAATTGAAGGGCCTGCGGCGCGCGAGCCGGCGGAATCATCTAAGGGTCGTCCCATGCGGCAATATCTCGACCTCCTCGCGCGCGTGCTCTCAGAGGGCACGGCGAAATCCGACCGGACCGGGACCGGGACGCTCTCCGTCTTCGGGCACCAGATGCGGTTCGACCTCGCCGACGGCTTCCCGCTGGCGACGACGAAGAAGCTGCACCTGAAGTCGATCGTCCACGAGCTGCTCTGGTTCCTCGCCGGCGACACGAACGTGCGCACGCTGAACGCCGCCGGCGTCACGATCTGGGACGCGTGGGCCGACGAGAACGGCGTTCTCGGCCCGGTCTACGGCCGCCAGTGGCGCTCCTGGCGGACGCCCGACGGCGGCGCGATCGACCAGATCGCATGGGTCGAGCAGGAGATCCGCCGCAACCCCGATTCGCGCCGGCTGATCGTCTCGGCCTGGAACCCGGCCGAGATCGACCGCATGGCGCTGCCGCCGTGCCATTGCCTGTTCCAGTTCTACGTGGCCGACGGGCGGCTCTCGTGCCAGCTCTACCAGCGCTCCGCCGACGTCTTCCTCGGCGTGCCCTTCAACATCGCCTCCTACGCGCTGCTGACGCAGATGATGGCGCAGGTGACCGGGCTCCGCCCCGGCGCCTTCGTCCACACGCTCGGCGACGCGCATCTCTACGCCAACCATGTCGAGCAGGCGCGCGAGCAGCTCGGCCGCGCGCCGCGCCCGCTGCCGCGGATGGAGATCGATCCGGAGGTGCGCTCGATCTTCGACTTCCGCTACGAGGATTTCCGGCTCGTCGGCTACGAGCCGCACCCGCACATCAAGGCGCCGGTCGCGGTCTGACCGGCTCCGCACGCGGGCGGGCCTCCTCCGGGTCGGCGAGCGCCGGCGAGGCGCGCTTTGCCGGGCCGTCGGAGACGACGTGGACGATGCGCTGCGGGAAAGGGATCTCGATGCCGGCCGCCTCCAGCCGCCGCTTCGCCTCCTCGATCATCGTACGCTGCACATCCCAGAAGACCGCCGTCGGCGCCCAGGCGCGGAAGGCGATGGTGACGGCGCTGTCGCCGTAGGAATCGACGTAGACGTAGGGGGCGGGCTCGGCGAGGACGCGCGGGTCCTCCGCGGCCATTGCGAGGAGGACGCGGCGCGCCTCGGCCGGGTCGGCCGCGTAGGCTATGCCGACCTGGATCGTCATCAGGCGGCGGGCGTTGCGGCTGTGGTTCTTGAGCGGCTTGTTCCAGATCTCCGAGTTCGGGACGAAGTAGAAGATGCCGTCGAACGTATCGAGCTCGGTCACGAACAGCCCGATCTCCTTCACGATGCCCGACACGCTCGGCAGCTCGACGAAGTCGCCGACCCGGAACGGCCGCAGGTAGATGAGCATGATGCCGGCGGCGATGTTCTGCAGCGTGCCCTGCAGCGCGAGGCCGATGGCGAGGCCGGCCGCGCCGAGCACGGCGAGAAGCGAGGCGGTCTGGACGCCGAGCTGCCCGAGCGCGGCGACGAGGACGAGGATGAGGACGGCGTAGCGCGCCACGGTCCCGAGGATCGGCTGCACGGTCGGATCGAGATGCCCGGTCCGGCCGATGAGGCGGCGGACGAGCCGCGCCGCCCAGTTCGCCAGCACGAAGCCGATGGCGAGGATGAGGAGGGCGGTGGCGATGCGCGGCAGGAACGCGACGGCCCAGGACCAGACCATCGCCGCGGCGGCGCCGAGCTCCGCCGGTGCATCCTTCAGGTCCATCCGCCGCTCCGCTCTAGTAGGGCGCCTCGACGCGCCCGAGATTGACGTAGACGCTCTTCAGCTCGGTGTAGAAGTCGAGCGCGGCGAGGCCGTTCTCGCGCCCGATGCCGGACTGCTTGGACCCGCCGAAGGGGAGGGGAATGGGCGTCACATTGTAGCTGTTCACCCAGACGATCCCGGCTTCCAGCGCCGCGGCCATGCGGTGGGCCCGGCCGAGATTCTGCGTCATGACGCCGGCGGCGAGCCCGAACGGCGTGGCGTTGGCGCGCGCGACCGCCTCGTCCTCGGTGTCGAAGGCGAGCACGCTCATGAGCGGGCCGAACACCTCTTCGCGCGCGATGCGCATGCCGTCCTCGCAGGCGTCGAACACGGCGGGGCGCATGAAATAGCCCCTTGCGAGCGGCGGGTCGGCGATGCGCCGGCCGCCGGCCAGGAGCCTGGCGCCCTCCGCCTCGCCCGCCTCGACATAGGCGAGCACCCGTTCGAGGTGAGCCTCGGAGATGAGCGGGCCCATCTGGGTCACCGGGTCGAGCGGGTCGCCGACGCGGATCGCTGCGGTGCGGGCGACGAGCCTCTCCAGGAACGCCGCCCTGACGCCGTTTTGGACGAAGACACGGGTCGCGTTCGAGCAGACCTCGCCCTGGGTGTAGAAATAGCCGAGGATCGCGGCGGAGACCGCGTCGTCGAGGTCGCAATCGTCGAAGACGATCAGCGCGGACTTGCCGCCGAGCTCCATCGTCACGCGCTTCAGCGTCGCAGCCGCGGCCGCCATGATCCGCCTGCCGGTCGGCACCGAGCCGGTCAGCGAGATCTTGGCGATGCCGGGATGGTCGGCGAGGGCGGCGCCGATTTCGCCGCCGCCGAGGACGACGGAGAAGAGGCCTTGCGGCGCGCCGGCCTCCTCGACGATCCGGGCGAGCGCGAGCGCCGTCACCGGCGTCAGCTCGCTCGGCTTGAAGATCATGGCGTTGCCGGCGGCGAGCGCGGGCGCCGCCTTCCAGCTCGCGATCTGGATCGGGTAGTTCCACGCGCCGATCCCGGCGCAGATGCCGAGCGGCTCGCGCCGGGTGTAGCCGAAGGCGTCCGCCCCGAACGGCATGTGCTCGCCGTGGACCACCTGCGTGACCCCGGCGAAGAACTCGAAGCAGTCGGCGGCCGAGCCGATGTCGGCCTCCGGCGCCTCCTGGATCGGCTTGCCCGTGTCGAGCACCTCGAGCCGGGCGAGCTCCATCTTCCGCTCGCGCAGGCGCATGGCGACCCGGTTGAGCACGCGGCCGCGCTCGGCCGCCGGCATCGCCACCCATTCGCGCTGGGCGTGCCGCGCCGTCTCGACTGCGGCGTCGACGATGGCCGCGTCGGCGGCCGCGACCTCGCACAAAGTCTCGCCGTTGGCCGGGTTGAGGTCGGGAAAGCGCGCGCCGCCCGCGGGTGCGACGTCTTCGCCCGCGATCCGGGACTTGAGCACGGGCGCGATCTTCACCACATCCTCCTCGCGGGCGGGGCTCTGGACGTCGACGGACGCGTTCCGTCGCGACGCGCCAAACGAGCCTTGCGGAACGCGTTCGCGGTCCCTATAAGGCGGCTCGCATCCCGGGTGTATAGCTCAGTTGGTAGAGCAGCTGACTCTTAATCAGCGGGTCGTAGGTTCGAGCCCTACTACACCCACCATTTTCCCCAACGTCTTAGCGTCGATCGGCTGCAGTTCGGGCGGGCAACCGGTCGGCGGCATGCCTTTGCCAACTGAGTTGCAGGTCGTCAGCGACAACTCAAGGATGTCATGCAAGGCTGGAGAGGGAGGAAACCGGCACCCGCGAACACACGCGTCTACGGACCAATGACCCGCCTGCGCCGAGAGTACTACAGGAAGAAGCTCAACGGGCTATTAGCCAAGGCGGACGACGAGGCCTTTTTTGTTATGATGTGGGCAACGTCGGCGCTTCAGTCAGGTCGCCCTGAACGGGCTAAGCGGTTCCTGACATTTCCTTCGCAAGCTGCGACAAGTGATATATCATCGCCTTTCGCCGTGCATGCGTGGGTACGGGAAACATTACTTAACGAGGTTCTTACTATTCCTAAATTAAGCCGTCAAAAAGGACGGCGTATTCGTCAGCTGGACTGTGGAACCTTTCGAGCGGTTGCCGCGGTCGCTAACGCACTTAGGGAATTGGAGAACGCCGAGGATGGACTAACCCTTGAGCGCGTTAGTGTCCTCCAAGAAATGCATAGGCTCGCGCAGCGCCAGTTTGAGTGGCAGCGTGGTTTTGTATCATACCCACAACTCTATCGAGCAGGAATTTTATACGGTGGCGAGCGTGCTCGTTCGTTTTTTTCTGCAAATTATGGATTTACGTTAGATGAATTTTCGCTTTCCTGTTTTGCGCTGCGAGCAATTCTCCTGAATAGTCCTGCCGTGATGCGCGGCAACAATATGGACTATATTGGTATTTCCAAGGATAAACTTGATGCAGTGTTTGGGCTGATAGCAATAACACATCTGGAAGCTCGACGGATGGCATATGAACTTCGCTTGGGAGGCGGTCATATCGGCTATAAGCGGAGCGTACTTCGGCAGTATCCCTGCGTTGCATTTGGCGAGGTTGGGGAGAGAGTGCACGCGCCTCTCCCTGATCTTATAACTCTGCGGGCCACGTCCGGTCTATTCTATGATTTTGTGAAAGCCAGTGACGATGCCCGGAACGAAATATCTGGCAATTTTGAGAAGTACTGCAGAGACCTTCTACGAACAATGCTTCCGTCATTTGGTGTTACGGGAAGTGTAAAATACGGCCGAAAGAATAGTCAGATTGATAGTCCAGACATATTAATACGTGATAATAATTCTATCTTGATGGTACTAGAGTGTAAAGCCACGCGCTTGACGTTCGAGGCCCGATTCTCTGAACATCCACTCGATGACGCCAAGCGAGGCTACGAGGAGATGGCGAAGGGTGTTTTTCAGATCTGGCGTTTCGTGTCCCATCACCGGCGGGGTCTACTACACCAGGAGCGATTGGCACAGGATGCGAAAGGGGTTGTCCTCACACTTGATACGTGGCTTTCAATGGCTGAGACGATGCAGTCGAATGTTCTTGATATGGCGCGAACAATTTCCGAAGAACGTGATCCAAACATTAGTGTCGTTGATCAGATCCCAATTATATTTTGCTCGATAGATGATCTTGAGCAGACACTATGCGCAGGAACTGAACTGTCATTCTTTCAAGCTATCCAAGCGGCCACTCAAGAGGAATTCCACGGTTGGAAGCTTTGGAGGGTGCATGAAGAGGTGGCGCAGGAGGTCATTGGCGAGAACCACTATCCGTTTGTGGACCGCGTAAGCGAAGTGCTGCCGTGGTGGACGACTGTGAGGGCTATTGCGCGACCCTCATGATCGAGGCACATGCGTGCCGTCGTCCAAGACGATCATCAGCGGCTGGCCAAGCAGCTCGACGTTGGTGGACTGCCAGGGCTGGTCCTCGGGTCATGGCGATCGCTACCAAGCATTGTTTTCTGAGGCGCCTGCAGGCTGGCCGTAAGGACAAGGAGTTGGAACGCGCGGCGCCTCCGGTAGCCCACCGCCGTCCCTCCCGCTCGAAAACGGCGGAGGTGGACACTAGATAGGCTGCGGTTTCCCAGATGCGCCGCTGCTTCTTCCGGCGGGGCCGATCCGGATCGGGTGTGGATTTGCTGCAGCGGTTCCTGAGCTATGGCGGGCTGGAGGGGTGGATCGATCCGCTCCGGCCGGCGCCGGTCGAGCAGCCGCCGGCGACGCTCGTCCGCTTCTACCGCCACTTCCTCGCGCCGATGAAGGGCCTGATCGCGGCCACGCTCGCGGTGTCCTTCGTCGCCTCCATCATCGAGCTGTCGCTCTTCGCCTTCCTCGGTTCGCTGGTCGACCGGATGGCGGCGGGCACGCAGGCGACCTTCATCTCGGAGAATGCCGGGCTGCTCGTCTTCATGAGCCTCGTCCTGCTCGTCGGCCGCCCGCTCTTCACGGTGCTCTCGCGCGGCCTCGTGACGCTCGCCATCACGCCGAGCCTCTCGACGCTCGTGCGCTGGCAGAGCTACCGCTACGTGCTGCGCCAGAGCCTCGGCTTCTTCCAGAACGACTATGCCGGCCGCATCAGCCAGAAGGTCATGCAGACCGGCATGGCGATCCGCGAGAGCGTGGTGAACGTCATCGACGGCGTCTGGTACCTCCTCATCTACCTCGCCGGCACCTTCGCCATGCTGGCCGGCTTCGACTGGCGGCTGTTCCTGCCGCTCGTCGGCTGGATGATCGCCTACGGCATCGTCATCGCGACCTTGGTGCCGCCGGTGCGCGAGCGCGCGGCGGCGATGTCGGAGGCGAATTCGGGCCTCACCGGCCGGGTCGTCGACGGCTTCACCAACATCCTGTCGGTCAAGCTCTTCGCCCATGCCGACCGCGAGGAGAGCTTCGGGCGCGAGGCGTTCAGCCGGCAGCTCGAGGCGGCGCGCGCCATGAACCGGACCATCCTGACGATGACGGCGGCGCTGACCGTCATCAACTCGGTCTTCATCTTCGCGCTCGCCGCGCTGTCGGTGTGGCTGTGGACGCAGGGGCAGGTGACGCTCGGGGCGATCGCGACCGCCAACGCCCTGTCGCTCCGGCTGAACCAGATGTCGGGCTGGATCCTGCGCTCCATCACCTCGCTCTTCGAGAGCGTCGGCACGGTGGAGAACGGCATCGCGACGATCGCCCAGCCGAACGGGCTGCCGGACCGGCCGAACGCCGCGCCGCTGGTGGTCCGCACCGGCGCGATCGCGTTCGAGCGCGTGAACTTCCGCTATCCGGAGGGCGGCCGCGTCATCAGGGACCTGTCGCTGTCGATCCGCCCGGGCGAGCGCGTCGGGCTGGTCGGGCCGTCCGGGGCGGGCAAGTCCACCATCGTCAACCTGCTCCTGCGCTTCTACGCCCTGGAGAGCGGCAGCATCCGGATCGACGGTCAGGACCTCGCGGGCGTCACGCAGGATTCGCTGCGGGCGGCGATCGGGGTCGTCACGCAGGACACCTCGCTCCTGCACCGCTCGGTGCGCGACAACATCCGCTACGGGCGCCCGAACGCGAGCGAGGCGGACATCCGGGCCGCGGCCGCGGCCGCCAAGGCGGACGGGTTCATCGCCGGCCTGGTCGATCCGCGCGGCCGCACCGGCTACGACGCCTATGTCGGCGAGCGCGGCGTGAAGCTCTCCGGCGGCCAGCGCCAGCGCATCGCGATCGCCCGGGTGCT
>JAEZEK010000293.1 GCA_023417735.1 Pseudomonadota bacterium
TTTGGGTCTGCGCTGACCACCCGCGAACTCCGTTTGCCGCTGCCGAAGGGGTGACGTGCCGGGCCGTGGTTTGGCTGCCCGGGGCAATCGAGGCAGATCCGCCTTTCGCGTTCCGCAGCCAGGGTTGGAGGCTGATCGCGAAGTCTGGGACACCGGCCCTGGCCGAGCAGGCGCTCGGGAAGCTGGGCGCGGCTTGCGCTAGGGCCCGGCCTTTCTCACCGTCTCTCCGCGGCGCCCGGCGATCCCGTCCGGTCCCGCGGCGCGGGCAGCCGCGAGCGCCTGCATCAGCGCGTCGAGATGCGCGCGCGCCTCCGGAAGGAGCCGCGCCCCCGCCTTGCTGAGCCGCAGCTGATGGCTGCCACGGACGAAGAGATGGACGCCGAGGGAGCCCTCGAGCCGCGACAGGCGTCGCGAGATCGCCGCCTGGGAAAGCCCGGTGAAATGCTCCTGCGCGAGCGTGGAATACCGGTTCCGGCCGGAGGTGCGGCCGCGAAGGCCGAGGCGCGACTTTGTCGTGGCCCATGCGATCGGGTAGGCTCTCCGGCAGGGTGATCCGATCGCCCGGCCTGCCTCCCCGGGGTGCGCGTTTCGGCGCTTCGGCTTCCAGGAGTTCACGAGCCGCCGTTCCGGTGGCTGCCTTCATCCGCGTGCAGTTGCCACCCCAGATCGCCAGGTGATGCTTTCGACCGCTGCAGGATGTGGAGAACGACTGGCGGGAGCCTTGCGGCCCGGCGTCGGATCCGCGACCCGTCACCGGAAAGGCCGCCATTCATGATCGACACGGGCGCAGTGTTCAGGATGGAGGGCCAGAAGAGCCTGTGGGCGGTCGGCTTCGGCCACGGCACCACCCACTGGATCCTGGCCACCTTCTTCGTCGTGCTGCCGTTCCTGGCGGACGATCTCCGGCTCAGCTACACCCAGGCCGGCCTCCTCGTCTCGACCTTCTATGCCTCGTCCTTCGCGGCCAACTTCATCAGTGGGGCGATCGTCGACCTGACGGGACGGAAGATCCTGTTCCAGTTGATCTCGGTGGTGTCCGGCGCGGCCGCGGCGGCGGCGTTCGCGCTCTCCGTCAACTTCCTGTTCCTCTGCCTGATGATGGCGATCATCGGAGGCTCGAACAACCTCTGGCACCCTCCGGCGATCGCCTTCCTGTCGCAGGAATATCCCTCCCGCCGCGGCTACGCCCTTTCGATCCACGCGTTCTTCGCCAGCGGGGCCGATGCGCTGGCACCGCTCGCGGCCGGCGCCATTCTGGCCGTCGCCGCCTGGCAGGCCGCCATGGCTTCGAGCGCGGTTCCCTCGCTCCTCGCTGCCGCCCTGCTCGTGATGCTGCTCCCGCAGGACCGGCCCGCCGACAGCGGCGCGGCCGGCCTCGGCGTGAAGCAGTATCGCGCCGGGCTCGGGGGCCTGTTGCGCGACCCCGCCATCGTCGGTCTCGCCGTCATGGCCGGGTTCCGGAGCATGGCGCAGTCCGGCCTCCTGATGTTCCTGCCGCTCTACCTCGCGGCGGACATGAAGGTGAGCCCGTTCGCGCTCGGCCTCGCGCTCATGGCGATGCAGGTCGGGGGGATGATCGCCGGCCCGATCGCCGGCATCGCGTCGGATCGGATCGGGCGCCGCCCGGTGGTGATGGCGGGGCTGTCCGTGACGACGGTGATCGTCGTCGCCCTCACCTTCATCGGCAATCCGACGGTCTTCGTGGCGGGGATCTCGGTCCTCGGCTTCGCCTTGTTCGCGGTTCGGCCGGTGATCCACAGCTGGATGATGGACCTGGTGCCGCCCTCGCTCGCCGCCTCGGGCACCAGCCTCGTGTTCGGCGCGCAGGCGGTCCTGTCGGCGCTGACCCCGATCGCGGGTGGCTTCATCGCGGACGCATACGGGCTCGTGAGCGTGTTCTATTTCCTCGCTGCAACCATGCTTCTGGCGAATATCGGCGCCGTCCTTCTGCCGAAGGCGTAGCCGACCCGCCTGGCCACCTCGTCCAGCGCGATATCGCCGCCACGCAACAGGCTCTTCGCGACGGCCATGCGCCAGGCGAGCAGATACGCCATCGGCCGGACCCCGACCGTCCGGACGAAGCGTCCGAAGAAGGCCGAGCGGGACATCCCCGCCTCGCGCGCAAGCTGCGGAATCGTCCATGGTCGTTCGACGTCGCCATGCATGCTGCGCAAGGCCGCGCCGATCGGCAGGTCGGCCAGCCCGCGCAGAAGACCCGGTTGAGCCGCCCCGGCCGGGACCACCCGGAGCGCTTCGATCAGCAGGATCTCCACCAGCCGCTCCAGGATGAGATCAGGTCCGTGGAGCGGGCGGCCGGGGCCGGCCGCCGGCCCGTCGTGCAGGGGCTTCCTGCCGGGCTACTCGCTCCACGACCAGTAGGTCTTGTGGAGCCCCCCAGGGGCCTCGCCGGCACGCGCGTAGACGCGGTCGCGTGCAGCCTCGCGGGCGGCGACCAGCGCCCGGTGGTCGACGCCGACCATCCTGCCGTCCCGCTTCTTGAACGCGCCGGCGACCATGACGGTGTCGACGTCGCCGAGCGAGCTGTTGAGCACCACGTGACCCGCCGGGTCCCCTTCGGAGAGCCCGAAGTCGCGCGTGTCGATGAGAACGAGATCGGCCTGGTAGCCCGGCGCGATCTGCCCGACCGCGTCGTCGATCCAGATCGCCTTCGCGC
>JAEZEK010000330.1 GCA_023417735.1 Pseudomonadota bacterium
ATCTTCAAGCGCAAAGAACCGCACATCTACGTCGCCAACTGGTTCTACCTGAGCTTCATCGTCACGATCGCGATGCTGCACGTGGTGAACAACCTGGCGATCCCGGTCTCCTTCCTCGGCTCCAAGAGCTACCCCGCCTTCGCGGGCACGCAGGACGCCCTGACCCAGTGGTGGTACGGCCACAACGCCGTCGGCTTCTTCCTGACGGCGGGCTTCCTCGGCATGATGTACTACTTCATCCCGAAGCAGGCCGAGCGGCCGGTGTATTCCTACCGGCTCTCGATCGTGCACTTCTGGTCGCTGATCTTCCTCTACATCTGGGCCGGGCCGCACCACCTGCACTACACGGCGCTGCCGGACTGGGCGCAGACGCTCGGCATGGTGTTCTCGATCATGCTGTGGATGCCCTCCTGGGGCGGCATGATCAACGGCCTGATGACGCTCTCAGGCGCCTGGGACAAGCTGCGCACCGACCCGATCATCCGGATGATGGTCATCGCGGTCGCCTTCTACGGCATGTCGACCTTCGAAGGCCCGATGATGTCGATCAAGGCGGTGAACTCGCTCAGCCACTACACCGACTGGACCATCGGCCACGTCCATTCCGGCGCGCTCGGCTGGGTCGGAATGATCTCCTTCGGGGCGGTCTACTACCTCGCGCCGCGGCTGTGGAACCGCGAGCGGCTCTACAGCCTGCGCCTGGTGAACTGGCACTTCTGGCTGGCGACGATCGGCATCGTCCTCTACGCGTCCGCCATGTGGGTCGCCGGCATCATGCAGGGCCTGATGTGGCGCGAATACGATGAGCTCGGCTTCCTCGTGTACTCGTTCATCGAGACCGTCGCGGCCATGCATCCCTACTACGTCATCCGCGCTCTCGGCGGCGTCCTCTACCTCGCCGGCGCACTCCTCATGGCCTTCAACATCTGGAAGACCATCCGTGGCGACATCCGCAGGGAAGTCCCCATGGGCGCGATCCAGCCGGCCGAGTGACAGGTGGACACGACCATGTGGAAACACGAGAAGATCGAGAAGAACGCCACCCTGCTGCTCGTGCTGAGCTTCCTGGTGGTGACCGTGGGCGGGATCATCGAGATCGTGCCGCTGTTCTACCTGCAGAACACCATCGAGAAGGTGGAGGGCATGCGGCCCTACACCCCGCTCGAGCTGGCCGGCCGGGACATCTACGTGCGGGAAGGCTGCTACACCTGCCACAGCCAGATGATCCGCACGATGCGCGACGAGGTCGACCGCTACGGCCATTACAGCCTCGCCGCGGAATCGATGTACGACCATCCGTTCCAGTGGGGGTCGAAGCGGACCGGGCCGGACCTCGCCCGCGTCGGCGGCCGCTACTCGGACGAATGGCACCGGCAGCATTTGATCAAGCCGGTCTCCGTGGTGCCGGAATCGATCATGCCGACCTATCCGCACATCGCGGACACGGAGCTCGACCTCGACAATATCGGGGCGAAGCTGAAGGCGAACGCGACGGTCGGCGTGCCCTATTCCGACGAGATGATCGCCAAGGCGCGGGCCGACCTCCTCGCCCAGGCGACCGGGGAGGGCGACGTGGACGGGCTCGCGGAGCGCTACCCGAAGGCGCAGGCGCGCGACTTCGACGGCGACCCGGCGCGCGTGACGGAGATGGACGCCCTCGTGGCCTACCTGCAGATGCTCGGCACTCTGGTCGACTTCACCAGCTACGAGCCGCGCACCCAAGCCAACCTGAGGTGATGCGATGACCCTCTACGACTCGCTTCGCCACTTCGCCGACAGCTGGGGTCTCCTTTTCCTGCTCCTCGTGTTCCTGGGCGTGGTGCTCTGGGTGTTCCGCCCGGGAGCCCGGAAGAAGTACCGCGACCAAGCGAACATTCCCTTCAAACACGACGACAAAGAGGGCTGAGCCATGGCCCAGATGAAGCAACCGAACGACGCGAGCGCCCAGGACGGGCGGGAGCGGGACGACGTCACCGGCCAGGTCACGACCGGCCACGAATGGGACGGCATCAAGGAACTCGACAACCCGATGCCGCGCTGGTGGCTGTGGACCTTCTACGCCACGATCGCCTGGTCGCTCGGCTACATCGTGCTCTACCCGGCCTGGCCTCTCGTCAACGACGCCACGCGCGGCGTGCTCGGCTGGTCGAGCCGGGGCGAGGTGCAGGACAACCTGGCCCGCGCCGCCGACGCGCAGAGCGTGTTCAAGGCGCGCATCGCCGAGCTGCCGCTCGACGAGATCCGGCAGGACCCGGAGCTCCTGCGCTTCGCGACCGCCGGCGGCCGCTCGGCGTTCCAGGTGAACTGCTCGCAGTGCCACGGCTCCGGCGCCGCCGGCTTCGAGGGCTATCCGAACCTCAACGACGATTCGTGGATCTGGGGCGGCACGCTCGACGACATCCACACCACGATCGTCCACGGTGTGCGCTTCGTCGGCAACGACGAGACCCGCATCTCGGAGATGCCCGCCTTCGGCGACATGCTCGACCGCGACCAGATCGCCGCGACGACGCAGTACGTGCTGTCGCTCTCCGGCAGCCCGCACGATGCGGAGAAGGCTGCGGAGGGCGAGAGCGTCTTCGCCGACAATTGCGCCGCCTGCCACGGCGACGCGGGCCAGGGCGAGCCCTCTATGGGCGCCCCTGCGCTCAATGACGCGATCTGGCTCTATGCCAGCACGCCGCAGGCCATCGCGGCGCAGATCCAGAAGCCGCGCCACGGCGTGATGCCGGCCTGGGGACATCGCCTCGACCCGACGACGATCAAGGAACTGGCGCTCTACGTCCACGGTCTAGGGGGCGGCCAGTAAGACGGCCGGAAACCGAGCGCCACGCGCGGGGGTGCCGAAAGGCGCCCCCGCTTTCGTTTGCGCCCCGAGCCTCGACGGCCGATCAGCCGAGCATCGCCGTGACGATGCCGACGCGCGCGCCTGGGCGGAGCGGCGTATCGAGGTCCGCCCGGGCGCCGTCGACGAAGACGTGGATGTTGCGGCGGATGCGCGGGGTCGAATCGCAGAGGCGGTCGCGCATGCCCGGCCAGCGCGCGTCGAGGGCCTGGAAGAGGGCGGCGACGCTCGCCGCCTCGAGCTCGATGTGGGCGGTGGAGCCCGGAAAGAGGCGGACGAGGGCGGGAGGGAGCTCCACCTCGACCGAACTCGCCGGGCCTTCGTTCTCCGCCAAGGCGAGGCCGCGGGCTCAGGCCGGCACGACCAGCGTCTCCACCGACAGGATCATCGGCAGATGCTGGGCGATGCAGCGCCAGTCCTCGCCCTCGTCCCGGCTGGCGAACAACGCGCCGCCGTTCGTCCCGAAATAGATCCCGGCCGGATCGAGGCTGTCGGTGGCCATCGCCTGCCTGAGCACGCCGAAGAAGGCGTTCTTCTGCGGCAGGCCCGCGCGAAGGTCGGCCCAGGTCTCGCCGCCGTCGCGCGTCCGCCAGACCGCGGCCTTGCCGTCGGGCGGAAAGCGGCCGGCCGAATCGCCGTTGAGCGGCAGGAGGTAGAGCGTGTCCGGGTCGCGCGGATGGGCGGCCGCGGGGAAGCCGAACGTGGACGGGAGGCCCGCCTCGATGCTCTCCCAAGAGCGCCCGCCGTCGCGGCTGCGGTACATGCCGCAATGGTTCTGCTGGTAGAGGAGGTCGGAGGCGCCGGGCGCCGCGACGAGGCAGTGCACGCACTGCCCGAACTCCGGATAGCGCTGGTCCTCGGGCATGTAGTCGTTGCGGGTGCCGCGGTTGCGCGGCTCCCAAGTCCTGCCGCCGTCGGCGGAGTGGAACACGCCGGCGGCCGAGATCGCGACCCAGATGCGGTCGGCGTCCTGCGCATCGTGGACGATGGAATGCAGGATGAGCCCGGCGCCGCCGGGGCTCCATTCGGGACGGGTCGGGTGGTCGCGCAGGCCCGAGACGTGCGCCCAGGAGCGCCCGCCGTCGTCGCTGCGGAAAAGCCCGGCCGGCTGCACGCCGGCATAGAGCGCGCCGTCGTGCGGCGAGACGCTCCAGACCGTGCGGATCGGCTCCTCGCCGGCCTCGTAGGCGAGCCCGTCGCTTGAATGGCTCCAGGTCTCGCCGAGATCGGTCGACGTCCACACCGCCGGCCCGAACCACTGGTTGCCGCCGCCGGCGTGGATCGCGCCCGTGCGCGGGTCGGCCTTCACGTGATTGATCGGCCAGGTTTCGCAGAACGGGCCGCGCACTTCCCAGGACGTGCGCGCGCCGTCGCCCTCGACGATGAAGGCGCCGCGTGTCGTGCCGAGGAGAATCAGGACCTTGTCGGGCATCGCTTCCTCCCTCGCTCCTCGGGTCGGGGTCAGGCCGGCCGGGCGCCTTCCCCGGTGTCGACGACCACCATCCAGGGCACGCCGAACCGGTCGGCGAGCATGCCGAAACGCGGCGAGAAGAAGGTCGGGCCGATCGGCATCATGACCTGCCCGCCCTCGGCGAGCGCGGCGAAGACGCGCTCGGCCTCGTCCGCGTCCCGCGCCGTGAGGGCGAGGGAGATGCCGCTGAAACTCGCCTTGCCGCCGCACATGCCGTCGGTCGCCATGACCACGCTGTCGCCGATGCGCAGGCTCGAATGCATGACCTTGTCCTCCATGCCGGGCGGCATGGTGCCGGGCGGCGGCTGCTCGGGCGCCTCGG
>JAEZEK010000339.1 GCA_023417735.1 Pseudomonadota bacterium
GGGTCCGGCCGCGGGCGGGTCGTGCTCGCCGCGGCCATGCGTCCCTTCGCGCGCTGCGTCGGCGTCGAGCATTCGGCGGCGCTCCACGCCGACGCGCTCGCCAACCGCGCCGCCTTTCCCGCCGACCTGCAACGCTGCAGGCGGATCCAGTTCGTGAACGGCGATGCGGCGGAGGCCGAGATTCCGGCCGGGCGGGCGGTGTTCTTCTTCTTCAACCCGTTCGACGACGAGCTGCTCGGCCGCGTCCTGTCGCGCATCGCACGTGCCGACGGCGCCGAGACGCTGTGCGTGTTCGGCGCCGTGAAGGGGGCTGACCGCCTGGCGCGCGCCTACGGCTTCACGGCAGTGAGGCTGCCGCTCGTCACGCGCATCCGGCTCTGGCTCTTCAGCCCGATGCGCGTCGTGGCCTATCGCGGCCCGTCGCGGAGCGGTGTCAGATCCGGCAGCAATATTCCGGCGGCGGCGGTACGTCGCCCGGCATGAGCATCCGGCCGGTCACGCAATAGTAGTAGTTCGTGCGCGCCGGCGCGGTCGGCGACCCGTCCTTGTTGAAGAACCGCACCCGCTCCAGCGGCTCGGCGCAGATAGCGGCGACCGGCGCGGCCGGCTTGTAGACCACCGTCGGCGCCGGCGCGTAGGTGAGGTCGGCGGCGCGCGCGAAGCCGGCCGCCGCGAGCATGGCCGTCACGGCGAGCGCCGAGAGCATGACCGCCGCCACGGCCTGTCTGGTGAGGGCGGAAGGGGTTCTGCGCATCCGGTAATCCCCGCGTGCTTTGCTTTGGCGCGATTGAAACGCAGACGCCGGAAGCAAAGCCTTTATGTAAAAGTCGGTGCGGGTGAATAGTTCCGTTCATGGTGAACGACCGGTGAAGGCGCCGCTTGATCCGGATCAAGGCGCAGGCTCGGCGCGAGGCGCTATCGATGGCCTCCTGCCGAGGAAAGGGCCGCCGATGGGACTGCTTCGTAGGGCCGACAGGCACAGTCGCCTGATGGGCGAGATGATGCGCCGGACCGGCGTCGACCTGTCGCGGGAGAGCGGGCCCGTACTCGGGCGCGACCTCCGGGCGGCGACCGCCGCCTGCATGGGCTGCGACGCCGAACAGGAATGTGCCCACTGGCTGGCGGAGGCGCAGGACGGCGCCGAGCCGCCGGACTTCTGCCGGAACGCCGACATCTTCCGCAGGCTGAGCGGCCGGGACTGATCCAAGGGACGGCTTCGCGACGCTCGTCGGTCGCGAGCGGGAACAATGTCGCCGTGGCGCGCTTCCTCCGTCGAAAGGACGCGCCCGTGAACCTGCGCAAGCTCTCCGCGCTCATCCCCGTCGTCATGCTGCCGCTCGGGCTCTGGCTCGGCCACCGGGCGCTCGAGGGCCGCGGCCTCGCCGAGATCACGGATGCCGTGCTCGGCATTCCCGCGCTGAGCCTCGCTCTGGCCTTCGCCTGCACGGCCGGCAGCTATTTCTGCCTGACCTGGTTCGACGCCATCGGCGTCCGCTATGCCGGCCGCACGCTGCCGTATCCGAAGGTGGCGCTCACCTCCTTCGTCTCCCTCGCGATCGGGCACAATGTCGGCGTCGCCGCCCTCAGCAGCGGCACGATGCGCTACCGCTTCTATTCGCGCTACGGCCTCTCCGGCGCCGACGTGGCGAAGATCGTGCTGTCCTGCGCCATCACCGTCGCCCTCGGCCTCGGCGTGCTCTCCGGCATCGTCCTCATCGCCGCGCCCGATCTCGGCGAGGAGGTGACCGGGCTGTCGCCGCTCGTGATGCGGAGCCTCGGCGTCGGCGCCCTTCTCCTCGCGGGGCTCTACGTGCTCGCCTGCGCGAAGGTGCGCCGGCGCATTTGCATCCGCGGCCATTCCGTCCACCTGCCGAAGGCGTGGCTGGCGCTCGCCCAGGTGGGCATCGGCACGCTCAACTTCACCTTCGTCGCGTCGGCGCTCTACTTCCTCCTCGCCGGAGCCGCCCCCTTCTTCAAGGCAATCGCCGCCTACGTGCTCGGCAACGTCTCCGCGCTCCTCGCCCACGTCCCCGGCGGGCTCGGCGTGCTCGAATACGTGATAAAGCTGGTGGTGGGGAACGGCGACGTCGTCGGCGCGCTGATCGCGTTCCGCATCGTCTATTTCCTCGTGCCGCTCCTGATCGGCGGCACCCTGCTCGCGATCGTGGAGTTCTCGGGATGGGGCGCGAAGGCGGAGCCGGGCGAACGGAACCTGCAGGCGGCGCCATCGGCGTGAAGCGCGTCTATCTCCCGCCCGCTCCCTCGGACGGCCTGCGCATCCTCGTCGACCGGCTGTGGCCGCGCGGCCTCGCGAAGGCCGAGGCGGCCATCGACGAATGGGCGAAGGAGATCGCCCCGAGCCACGAGCTGCGCCGAACCTTCCACGGCCATCCGGAGCGATGGGAGGAGTTCCTCGCGCGCTACCGCGACGAGCTGAAGGACCGCGGCGACGCGCTGGACGCGCTGCTCGCATCCGCCGTCGATGAGCGGCTCACCCTGCTCTTCGCCGCCCGCGACGAGGCGCGCAACAACGCCGTCGCGCTGAAGGCGATTCTCGACGACCGCCTCGCGGCACGGGACTGACCGGCCTCCGCCTCACCACCAGCCTTGGGGCGCAAAGCTGCCGGCCGAATCCTCGATCACCTGCGCCGCGCGGAAGAGCGTCGCCTCGTCGAACGGCCGGCCGATGAGCTGGAGCCCGAGCGGCAGGCCGGACGGGTCCAAGCCCGCAGGCACCGCGATCCCCGGCAGGCCGGCCATGTTCACCGTCACCGTGAAGATGTCGTTCAGGTACATCTCGACCGGGTCGCCGCCCGCCTTCTCGCCGATGCCGAACGCCGCAGACGGCGTCGCCGGCGTCAGGATCGCATCGATGCCGGCCTCGAACGCCGTCTCGAAGTCGCGCTTGATGAGGGTCCTGACCTTCTGCGCGCGCAGGTAATAGGCGTCGTAATAGCCGGCCGACAGCACGTAGGTGCCGATCAGGACCCGCCGCTTCACCTCGCGCCCGAAGCCGGCCGCCCGCGTCTTCTCGTACATGTCGATGATGTCGTCGCCCGGCACGCGCAGGCCGTAGCGGACGCCGTCGTAGCGGGCGAGGTTCGACGATGCCTCGGCCGGCGCCACGATGTAATAGGCCGGCAGGGCGTATTTCGTGTGCGGGAGAGAGATGTCGACGATCTCGGCGCCGGCGGCGCGGTACCAGTCGATGCCGGCCTGCCAGAGCTTCTCGATCTCCGCCGGCATGCCGTCGATGCGGTATTCCTTCGGTATCCCGATCTTCAGGCCGCGGACGCTCTCGCCCACCGCCAGCTCATAGTCCGGCACCTCGACGTCCGCCGAGGTCGTGTCCTTCGGGTCGATGGAGGCCATGCTCTTCAGGAGGATCGCGGCGTCGCGCACGGTCCGCGCGATCGGCCCGGCCTGGTCGAGCGAGGAGGCGAAGGCGACGACGCCCCAGCGCGAGCAGCGGCCGTAGGTCGGCTTGATGCCGACCGTGCCGGTGAACGCCGCCGGCTGGCGGATCGAGCCGCCGGTATCGGTGGCGGTCGCGCCGGCGCAGAGCCAGGCGGCAACAGCCGAAGCCGAACCACCCGACGAACCGCCCGGCACCAGCTGGGCATTGCTGCCTTCGGCGCGGAAGGGGCTGACCACGGGGCCGTAGTAGCTGGTCTCGTTGGACGAGCCCATCGCGAACTCGTCCATGTTGAGCTTGCCCAGCATCACGGCGCCATCACGCCACAGATTGCTGG
>JAEZEK010000421.1 GCA_023417735.1 Pseudomonadota bacterium
GAGGAGGCAATCCGCCGCGCCGCCAGGCTGATGCGCGAGGCGCGCCGCCCGGTGCTCTACACCGGCGGCGGCGTGGTCAATTCCGGTCCGGAGGCGACCGCGCTCCTGCGCGAGCTCGTCGCGCTCACCGGCTTCCCGATCACCTCCACGCTGATGGGCCTCGGCGCCTACCCGGCCTCCGGCAAGAGCTGGCTCGGCATGCTCGGCATGCACGGCACCTACGAGGCCAACATGGCGATGCACGATTGCGACCTGATGGTCGCGATCGGCGCCCGCTTCGACGACCGCATCACCGGCCGCACCGACGCCTTCTCGCCCGGCTCGCGCAAGATCCATGTCGACGTCGACCCGTCCTCGATCAACAAGAACATCCGCGTCGACGTGCCGATCGTCGGCGACGTCGCCGAGGTGCTGCGCGCCATGATCGCGGCGCTGAAGGAGGAGAAGGCGGCCTCGAACGCCGAGGCGCTCGGCCAGTGGTGGAGCCAGATCAACCGCTGGCGCGCCCGCAACTCGCTCGCCTTCCGGCCGTCGCGCAGCGTGATCATGCCGCAATACGCCGTCCAGCGGCTGCACGCGCTGACCAGGGACCGCGACACCTACATCACCACCGAGGTCGGCCAGCACCAGATGTGGGCGGCGCAGTTCTACGGCTTCGAGGAGCCGAACCGCTGGATGACCTCCGGCGGGCTCGGCACGATGGGCTACGGCCTGCCGGCCGCGCTCGGCGTCCAGGCCGCGCACCCGGAAAGCCTCGTCATCGACATCGCCGGCGACGCCTCGGTGCTGATGAACATGCAGGAGATGTCGACCGCCATCCAGCACGAGCTGCCGATCAAGGTCTTCATCCTCAACAACCAGTACATGGGCATGGTCCGGCAGTGGCAGCAGCTGCTCCACGGCAACCGGCTGTCGCATTCCTACACCGAGGCGCTGCCCGACTTCGTGAAGCTCGCCGAGGCCTATGGCGGCGTCGGCATCCGGGCCGAGACGCCGGGCGAGCTCGACGACGCCATCATGGAGATGATCGAGGTCCGCAAGCCGGTCATCTTCGACTGCCGGGTCGCCAACCTCGAGAACTGCTTCCCGATGATCCCCTCCGGCAAGGCGCACAACGAGATGCTCCTGCCGATGGAGGCGAACGACGAGGCGGTCGCGGACGCGATCGGCGCCGAAGGCCGGATGCTGGTCTGAGCGGCGGGAGAAAGGCTATGAACAGGATCATGCAGGACCCGATCTCCACGCCGCCGGCCTCCGCCTATTTCATCGAGGAGCGGCACGACCCGAACGAGACGCACACGCTCGCCGTGCTCGTCGACAACGAGCCGGGCGTGCTCGCCCGCGTCATCGGCCTCTTCTCCGGCCGCGGCTACAACATCGAGAGCCTGACCCTCTCCGAGACCGAGCACGCCAAGCATCTGTCGCGCATCACCATCGTGACGAACGGCACGCGCGCCGTGCTCGAGCAGATCCGCAACCAGCTCGACCGGCTCGTGCCGGTGCACCGCGTGACCGACCTCACCATCGTTGCGCGCAGCCGCGGCCAGGAGAAGCCGCTCGAGCGCGAGCTCGCGCTCCTCAAGGTGCGCGGCACCGGCGAGCACCGGATCGAGGCGCTCCGTCTCGCCACCGCCTTCAAGGCGGACGTCGTCGACGCCACGACGGAGCACTTCGTGTTCCAGCTGACCGGGCCGAGCAGCGAGATCGAGCAGTTCATCGGCATCCTCCAGCCGGTCGGCCTCGTCGAGGTCTGCCGCACCGGCGTCGCCGCCATGAACCGCGGGCCCGACCCGATGTGACGCCATGTCGGCGGACCTCCTGGCGGCGCTCGCCGCCTTCGCGCTGGTCGCCTCGGTGACGCCCGGCCCCAACAATCTGATGCTGCTCGCCTCCGGCGTGAACTTCGGCCTGCGGCGCACCGTGCCGCACATGGCCGGCATCGCCTTCGGCTTCTGCGTCCTGCTGCTCGCGGTCGGCTTCGGCCTCGGCGCGCTCTTCGAGCGGGTGCCCGCCGCGCAGGCCGTGCTCAAGCTCGCCGGGGGCTCCTACCTCCTCTTCCTCGCCTGGAAGATCGGCACCGCCCGCTCGATGGGCGACGCCGACGGCCCGGCCCGGCCGATCTCCTTCCTGCAGGCCTCGGCGTTCCAGTTCCTCAACCCGAAGGGCTGGGTGGCGGCGCTCGCCGCGATGGCCGCCTACACGACGCCGCAGGACCACGCCGCGAGCGTCGTGCTCGTCACCGCGATCTTCATGCTGGTCGGCGTGCCCTCCATCCTGGTCTGGGCCGGCTTCGGCGTGGCGCTCCGGACCTGGCTGTCCGATCCGGTTCGCCTCAAACGGTTCAACATCGGCATGGCCGGCCTGCTGGTCCTGTCGCTCTGGCCCATGCTGCGCTGACGAAATCGCCGCCGGGCACGAACCCCAGCCTCCCCTTGCGGCCCGCAAGGGGAGGCTGAATGCCGTACAGGTCGCCGGTGCCGGCGCGGGATCCGGCGGTGACGCGCGGCTGCGATCCTTCGGCCGAGGCCGCAGGCCGTCCGCGCCGTCTTTGAGGCAAGCGGCTCGAGGCGTATGCTACCCGCCTCGCCCTGAAGCGGACGCGGAGGCGGACATGGCGAACGGCAAGCTCCTCGCGCTGGCATGTCTCGGCGCAATCCTGCTCTCGGCGGGCCGCGCACCGGCCGCGGACCTCTGCCTCGACATGCGGCTCCGGTGCAACGGGTTCGAGCCGAACTGGCAGTTCACCACCGGCCGGGACGCGGCCGGGAACACGATCGTCCGTTTCGTCGATCCGGAGAACCCGAACTGGCAGACGCAGCCGCTCGTCATCCGGAGCTGCCTCCTGCAGGGCAGCCCGAACGATTTCGAGATCAGCACGGCCGAGCCGCTCGGGCTCCTCGGCAACATCACCGAGCAGACCTGCATCGAGCCGAACGGCGACCGCGCCGGCTTCTCGATCAATGCGACCTTCAACCAGGGCGCCCTGACCTCGTCCCCGCGCGAGGTCGGCGGTACGGGCTGCTGCCGCCGCGCGGAGTGAGGGTCCAGGCGGGGGCTCGCGGAAGCAAGACCCGGATTGGGTTCTTGTTGTGTTCTTGCCGTGTAGATGCTAGAAGCGTTGCCTCTAGACGAGGGTTGCTGATGGCCATTCACGTTCGCGATCCGGAAACGGATTCGCTCGTCCGGCGCCTCGCCCGGCGAAAGGGTGTCGGCCTCACCGACGCGATCCGGGAGGCGGTCGCCAACGAGCTCGAGCGGGACGAGAAAGCGCTCTCTCTCTCTGGGACCGTACCGCGGACATCCGGGCTGACATCGCCTCGTGGCCCCGAACCGGGCTCCAAGCCGACAAGGCGTTCTACGACAGCCTCTATAATCGAGAGGACCGCTGATGTTCGTGGATGCCTCCGCGTTGGTGGCAATTCTGGCCGGGGAAGGTGATGGCCGGGACCTGGCGCGCCGCCTGGATGCCGCTGAACGGAGGATCAGCTCGCCGATCGCGCTTTTCGAAGCGGCCCTGGCCATCACCCGCACGCACAGGCGTGGCGTTGTAGACGCCGACCTGAAGATCCGCGAGTTCGCGCGGCGTGCCGGGATCGTGGTGGAGCCGATCGGCGCTGCAGTGGGCGTGTTGGCCTTGGCGGCGCATGAGCGGTACGGCAAGGGGAGCGGCCATCCTGCGCAACTCAGTCTCGGGGATTGCTTTGCCTATGCGATGGCGAGGCACCACGGCGTCGGGCTCCTCTACAAGGGCGACGAGTTCGCCCGGACCGATCTTGCCTGAGCCTCGCCGTTGAAGCTTTCCCCGCAGCAGGACGAGGCGCTGAAGGCGGTCGCGCGCTGGCTGAAGGCCGGCGGACCCCAGGTCTTCCGCCTGTTCGGCTTCGCCGGCACCGGCAAGACGACGCTCGCGCGCATCCTGGCTGAGGACGTCGACGGCGACGTTCTGTTCGCCGCCTTCACGGGCAAGGCCGCGCAGGTGCTGCGCAACAAGGGCTGCGCGAACGCGCGCACCATCCACTCCCTGATCTACCGCCCGCGCGGCGAGAAGGAGGAGGAAGAGACGGGCGAGATCGCGCCCGCCTTCTCGCTGAACCGCACCAGCCCGGTCGCCAAGGCGAAGCTCATCGTCGTCGACGAATGCTCGATGGTCGACGAGGCGCTCGGCCGTGACCTCCTCTCCTTCGGCACGCCCGTCCTGGTGCTCGGCGATCCCGGCCAGCTTCCGCCGGTGAAGTCGGCCGACGGCGGCGGCGGCTTCTTCACCGAGCACGAGCCCGACGTGCTGCTCACGGAGGTGCACCGCCAGGCGCGCGACAATCCGATCATCGCGCTCGCCCACGAGGTGCGCCAGGGCGGCACGCCCGCGCTCGGGAGCTACGGCGAGAGCCGGGTCATCGGCCGCCGCGACATCGACGCCGAACAGGTGCTGGCGGCCGACCAGGTGCTCGTCGGTACCAACCGCACCAGGCGCCTCTACAACCAGCGCATCCGGTCGCTGAAGGGCTTCGAGGGGCCGCTCCCGGCGACGGGCGACAAGCTCGTCTGCCTGCGCAACAATTCCGAGAAGGGTCTGCTCAACGGCGGGCTGTGGCGCGTCACCTCGCTCGGCACGCGCCCGGGCCCAGCTCTCACCATGCTCGTCCGCTCCGAGGAGGAGGGCAAGCACGGGCCGTCGGCCCGGATCCGGGTGCTGAAGGCGCTCTTCGAGGACGGGCCCGAGGCGGTGCCCTGGCCGATGCGGAAGAACTCCGACGAGTTCGACTACGGCTACGCCCTCACCGTCCACAAGGCGCAGGGCTCGCAATGGGACCGGATCGTGCTCTTCGACGAGAGCTGGGCGTTCCGGGAGACGCGCGAGCGCTGGCTCTACACCGCCATCACGCGCGCCGCCGAAGCGATAACCATCGTCAGGTGAGCCGACGCAACATTGTTGTGCAGACCGGAGCTCCGCCGGCATCGGCGGAAACGAGCGGCCGGGGCAGGAAACCGTTTCCCCCGCGGCACGCAAAACGGCGCTCACGTCGGAGCCTTAGATCGCCCTTCATTCGATGCGCGAGGCTCGCCCTCTCATCGGGGCCTCCCGCGCAATGACTTGGAGGAAGGACGATGACTTTGAAGTTCAGGACGGCCGTGGCGGCCCTCACCCTGCTTTCCGCCGGCGCAGTCGCGCACGAGCTCCGCTCGCCCATGGTCGAGCCCACCCTGGACGAAGTTCGCGCAGTCACGGAAAAGTACCGCGACGTCAACGTCGCGCTTGCCGAAGGCTTCATCCGTGATCCCGGGGACATCTGCGAGACGGCCGACATGATGGGCCTCCCGGCCGAACGGGGCGGGATGGGCATCCACTTCTTCCGGCCCGACCTGCTCGGCATCACGGCCCCGCCCAATCCGCGTGTGGACGGCAACGGCACGCATACGGATTTCCTGCAGCCGTCGATTCTCATCTACGAGCCGCAGGCGGACGGCTCGCTCGAGCTCGTCGCCGTCGAGAACCTCGTGTTCGCGAAGGCGTGGAAGGAGGCGGGCCACGACGCGCCGCCCACGTTCCAGGGCGTCGCCTATGACCACATGGTCGACGATCCGGCGACGGCGCTCGACGAGGCGCACATGTTCGAGCCGCATTACGACCGCCACGTCTGGATCTGGCGGGACAATCCGGACGGCGTCTTCGCCCAGTTCAATCCGACGGTCAGCTGCGCCCACCACAAGGGCGGCGATCGCCAGCAGCACGCGCATCGCTGAAGCATCCGCGAAGGCACGCAGCGCGCCGGACGCGACAGCGCCGGCGCGCTGCGCTATAGGGGCCGGAACAGCGAAGACCGGCCCTCGAGATGACGATGCAAGCGAGCCGCGGCGCTCACGCCATAGCCGAACCCGAGACAGTCGAAGCGGTCATGCGCCGGATCGGCGCGGAGGCGAAGCGGGCGGCCGCCCTGTTGGCCACGGCCCCGACCGATGCCAAGGACCGCGCGCTGAAGGAGGCGGCGTCGGCGCTTCGGCGCAGCACGGCCGCGCTGCTCGCCGCCAATGCCGAGGACGTCGCCGCGATGCGCGCCGGCGGGGCAAGCGGCGCCATGATCGACCGCGGCACGCTCGACCCGGGCCGCATCGAAGGGATCGCCGCTTCGCTGGAGGCGATCGCTGCGCTCCCCGATCCGGTCGGCAGCGTGATCGCGGAATGGGATCGGCCGAACGGGCTCCACATCGAGCGCGTGCGCACGCCGATTGGCGTCGTCGGCGTGATCTTCGAGAGCCGTCCCAACGTCACCGCCGATGCCGGCGGGCTCTGCCTCAAGGCCGGCAACGCCGTCATCCTGCGCGGCGGCTCCGACACCCACGGGACGTCCGCCGCCATTCATGCCTGCCTCGTCGGGGGGCTCCGCGCCGCCGGCCTGCCGGAGGCGGCGATCCAGCTCGTCCCCACCACCGACCGCGCTGCGGTCGGCGCCATGCTGAGCGGCCTCGACGGCGCCGGCGCCGTGATCGTGCCGCGCGGCGGCAAGAGCCTCGTGACGCGCGTCCAGGAGGAGGCGCGCGTGCCGGTGTTCGCGCATCTGGAAGGCGTCTGCCACGTCTATGTGCATGGCCCCGTCGACCTCGACATGGCGAAGCGGATCGTCGTCAACGCCAAGATGCGGCGCACCGGCATCTGCGGCGCCGCAGAGACGCTGCTCGTCGACGCGGCGGTCGCCGACACGCATCTGAAGCCGCTCGTGGAAGCCTTGTCCGCCGCCGGCTGCGAGATCCGCGGCGACGAGCGCACCCGCGCCGCGTGGCCCGAGGCCAGGGCGGCGAGCGAGGCGGACTGGTACGCCGAGTATCTCGACGCCGTCATCGCCGTGAAGGTCGTGGACGGGCTCGACGCCGCCATCCGGCATGTCGCGGCCTACGGCTCGCACCACACCGACGCGATCCTGACCGGCGATGCGGCCGCCGCCGAGCGCTTCATGAACGAGGTCGATTCGGCGATCGTCATGCACAACGCCTCGACCCAGTTCGCCGATGGCGGCGAGTTCGGCATGGGCGCGGAGATCGGCATCGCGACCGGCAAGATGCATGCGCGCGGGCCGGTCGGGGTCGAGCAGCTGACGAGCTTCAAGTACCGCGTGCGCGGAACGGGCCAGACCCGTCCTTGACCTCGCAGGCGGGCGCCAGCCGGATCTTTCCCGGGCCGCCGCCGCACGGCGCGGGCCAGCGCATCGGGCTCTACGGCGGCTCGTTCAACCCGCCGCACGAAGGCCACCGTCACGTCAGCCTGCTGGCGCTCCGCCGGCTGTCGCTCGACCGGATCTGGTGGGTGGTCACGCCCGGCAACCCGCTCAAGGACGTCGGCGGCCTGCCGCCGCTCGAGGAGCGCATGGCGCGCGCGGCGGCGGTGGCGCGCAGCCCCCGGATCGCCGTGACCGGAATGGAGGCGGCAATCGGGACGCGCTACACGGCCGATCTCGTGGCCTGGCTCGCCGCCCGCTTCCCGCTGACCCGCTTCGTCTGGGTGATGGGCAGCGACAATCTGCGCCAGCTGGACCGCTGGGAGCGCTACGACACGATCGTCGAGACCATGCCGGTCGCGGTGGTGAACCGTCCGGGCACCCTCACTGCCGCGCTCTCGGCCCGCGCGGCGCAGAAATACGCCCGCGCGCGCATCCCGGAGGCGGCGAGCCACGTCCTCGCCGATCTCGTGCCGCCGGCCTGGGTCTTCCTCAACGGCCCGCGCACGCCTGTGTCATCGACGGCACTGCGCGCAGCAGCAACGCCCGATCGAACCTCGGCGTCTTGAATTGTTCACGGGTGAACACCTATCTTGTTGCTGTGGCGCGGTGCCACATTCAAGGGTTACGACGAAAGAGGACCAGACCC
Source organism: Pseudomonadota bacterium (assembly GCA_023417735.1). Taxonomy (GTDB): domain Bacteria; phylum Pseudomonadota; class Alphaproteobacteria; order Rhizobiales; family Afifellaceae; genus Propylenella. The sequence goes on from JAEZEK010000421.1 coordinate 7,858, forward strand.
TGACTACTGCCCAATCTGAGGAAGGCGCCCTGAACCACGCGCCTTCTGCGGCAATACCGGGCGCGCCGAATGCCCCGGACAGCCCTCTGGCAACCATCCTCGCCAGCCTCGAGGATGCCAAGGCCGAAGACACGATCCAGATCGACATCGCGGCGAAGTCGTCCCTCGGGGATCACATGGTCGTGACCTCCGGGCGCTCGCACCGCCATGTCGGGGCGATCGCCGACCATCTCGTGAAGGACCTCAAGGCCGCCGGCTTCGGGCCCGTCCGGGTCGAAGGCCTGCCGCATTGCGACTGGGTCCTCATCGATGTCGGCGACGTGATCGTGCACGTCTTCCGGCCCGAGGTCCGCGCCTTCTACAACATCGAGAAGATGTGGGCGGCCGAGCCCTATTCGGAGCGCCGGGCGACCGCCTGAGCGGATGGAGATCGCGGTCCTCGCCGTCGGGCGGCTGAAGTCCGGCCCGGAGGCGGAGCTCTGCGGCCGCTATCTCGACCGCGCCCGCGCGGCCGGCCGGGCCATCGGCTTGCGCGCCTTCGCCGTGACGGAACTCGCCGAATCGCGCGCGGCGCGGCCCGACGACCGCAAGGCGCAGGAAGCCGGCGCGCTGCTTGCGGCAAGTGCCGCCGAAGACTTCCTCGTCTGCCTCGACGAGGCGGGCGAGGCTCTGGGGAGCGAGGCCTTCGCCGCCCTGTTGCGCCGGCAGTCGGACGCCGGCTGCAGGCGCGTGCGCTTCGTCATCGGCGGCGCCGACGGGCTCGGTGCCGCCGTCCTGGAGCGGGCCGACGTGACGCTGTCGCTCGGGCGCATGACCTGGCCGCACCAGATCGTGCGCATCCTGCTCGCCGAGCAGCTCTACCGTGCGGTGACGATCATCGCGGGGCACCCGTATCACCGGGCGTGAACGCGGCCCCCTTGCGCGGCCTGGTACGCGGCCCCCGTTCGCGGCACGAGGAATCGGTGGCAAAGTGGTCGAGATGACGAATCGGCTCCCGCTGCTGCCAGTCCTGACCGCCCTGGTC
>JAEZEK010000048.1 GCA_023417735.1 Pseudomonadota bacterium
CTCCTCGACCGCGAGCTCCGCCGACCAGCCGGCCTGCTCCTGCTCGCGGGCGGCCGCAAGCAGCCCGTTGTAGTCCTGGCTCGCCGTGTAGCTGTTCTTCACCGCGAGCCCCGGAAACGTCCCCGTCGCCGCGAACGCCATGACGAGGTTCACCGCGATGATCGTGCCGAAGAAGCAGCCGGTGACGCCCAGCATGTGCCAGCCGGTGAACGGGTTGTCGTCGTTCAGTCGGAAGAAGCGGATGATGCGTGTCATTGCTCGGGTCCGTGGAAGAGGGTCGCCGCCCGCGCCGTCTCGCCGCTGTCGAGGTCGCGCACGACGAAGCGGAAATCGCGGCGGCTGTCGGAGAGGTCTTCGCGCGGCAGGCTCACGAAGACCTTGATCTCGCGCAAACGGTCGGGCTCGACGTCGAGGCGGATGGCGTCGCCGCCATTGTCGCCGCCCTCCGCGAGGCGGAGATGGGCGTTCGGCAGATCCTCGACGCCGATCGTGAAGCTGCGCAGCTCCGGCTGCATGTTGAGGACCTTCACCGTGTAGCCGTTGCGGATCGAGCCGTCGGCGAGCGTCACGAAGAGCGGGTTGCGGTCGGGCAGCACGTTCACGTCGAGCCGGCCGCGGGTGGCGAGGCCGAACACCATCGCGAGGCCGATCATCGACCACAGCGCGAAGTAGAGCATCGTGCGCGGCCGCACGATGTGCGAGACGCCGATGCGGCGCTGGTCGGCGGTCGCCGCCGCGCGGCCGTTCTTGCGCGCGTCCTGCGCGTGCGCCTCGTAGTCGCGCAGCGTCGTGTAGCCGATCAGCTCGCGCGGCCGGTCGATCTTGGTCATCACGTCGTTGCAGGCGTCGATGCAGAGCGCGCAGGTGATGCATTCGAGCTGCTGGCCGTCGCGGATGTCGATGCCCATCGGGCAGACCGACACGCAGGCGTTGCAGTCGATGCAGTCGCCGGCGTCGAGCCCCTGCGCGGCCGCCTTCTTCTGGCCGCGCGTGCGCGGCTCGCCCCGCCAAGCATTGTAGGTGACGATGAGAGAGTCCTCGTCGAGCATGGCGCCCTGAATGCGCGGCCAGGGGCACATGTAGGTGCAGACCTGCTCGCGCATGAAGCCGGCGAAGATGTAGGTGGTCGCCGTCAGGATGCCGATCGTCGTATAGGCGACCGGCGCCGCATTCAGCGTGACGAGGTCGCGCAGAAGCGTCGGCGCGTCGGCGAAGTAGAACACCCAGGCGCCGCCGGTCGCCACGGCGATCAGCAGCCAGAGCGCATGCACCGTGCCGCGCTTGCGGATCTTCTCGAAGGTCCAGGGCGCCTTCTCGAGCCGCATGCGGGCGTTGCGGTCGCCCTCGACCAAACGCTCGACCCACATGTAGAGGTCCGTCCACACCGTCTGCGGGCAGGCATAGCCGCACCAGGCGCGGCCGAGCACCGATGTGATCAGGAACAGGCCGAGGCCGGCCATGATCAGGAGCCCGGCGACGTAGTAGAATTCCTGCGGCCAGATCTCGATGAAGAAGAAGTAGAAGCGCCGGCTGCCGAGATCGACGAGGACGGCCTGGTCCGGGGCGCTCGGCCCGCGGTCCCAGCGGATCCACGGCGTGATCCAGTAGATGGCGAGCGAGGCGATCAGGATCGCCCACTTCATCCGCCGGTAGAAGCCGTCCACGGACTTCGGGAAGATCTTGACCCGCGCGGCGTAGAGCGGCCGGTTGGCGCCGCTGTTGACGGCATCCGCCGGGATCTTCTCGACACCCCCGCCTGCATAGGTCTGGTCGGTCATCTTGGCCATCGAATGAATGCTCGCTCGGCCGCACATGCGGCTAACCAGCCTTCCCGATAGAGCGGGAGCCCGGAAGGTGCCTTGATCCAGGTCAAGCGCGGCGGTCCGCAGCCCTGCCTCGCCTCACGTCAGATGCACCGCAAGGCCAGTCTTCGCGGGGTTCACGGTTGATCTTTGTCAATGAGGCAGATCCGAACGCATGGCCACTTTCGGCCACGCTGGCCGGTGCGCCCGCCGTTGATGTCGGCGCAGCCGGGCGGACGACCTGTTGTCACACAGGAGCCAGCGGCATCTTGCGGCCGAGCACCGGCCGTTCCGGAGGAACTGCAAGTGCAATACTGGCTCAATGTGTTCTTCCTGATCAACGGTGTCTGGATACCCGGCCAACAGTTCGATGGCTGGGCCCCCCGCGCATTTCCGACCGAAGCGACTTGCCTTGAGCGGAAGGCATTTGCGGAGAGGCAAGGCTGCGAAAAGCCTCTCGACGTTCCAGCCACCTGGATTTGCTCCGCTGCAGAGCCGCTCCGGGAGGTCCCGGAATTTCTCAAAGGCCGGGAATGCTGAGCAGAAGCTCAATCTTCATGAAAGCGCCAGCAGATCGGCCCTGAGCCGATCGGGATCGGAGCCGGCGAGAAGCCGGTCGAGCCGGGCGTGGCATTCCTCCCAGATCGGAAAGGCCTGCGCGAGGACCGCCCGCCCCTCCTCGGTGATATGCAGGCGCCGCGTCCGGCGGTCGCGTTCGTCTGGCGCGACATGGACCAGACCCCTGCGCTCGAGCGGCTTCAGGTTGGCGGTCAGCGTCGTCCGGTCGATCGCCAGCAGATCCGCGACGCTGCCCATGCTCGGCGCGTGCGGCCGGTTGAGCGACATCAGCAGCGAGAACTGCCCGC
>JAEZEK010000053.1 GCA_023417735.1 Pseudomonadota bacterium
GTTTGAGAGACGGCGGAACGGGAGCCGGCTCAGGCGACCTGGAGATTGACGGCCTGCGGACCCCGCCCGCGGCGGTCCTGCTCCAGGTCGAAACGAACGCGCATCCCTTCCGCCAGCGGCGGAATTCCGGACCGCTCGACCGCGGAGACATGCACGAACACGTCCTTGCCGCCCTCTTCCGGCGTGATGAAGCCGAAGCCGCGGGTGCTGTCGAAGAATTTGACGGTGCCGGTCTGGCTCATGGAAATCCCTTTCCTGTTCAAGTCGGATGTCGATGCGGGCTGCGCCCGCGGAAAGCTCGAACGGGAAAGGCAATCATGCCCGCCACGAATGCGGGCGGCAGTCCAAACCGCAATCCGAGATCGCGCCCATCCAACAGAAGGCGCATCAAGGCCCGCATTATGCGGACGCGGACGCGGGTGGCAAGGCGAGCCGGCCGGCCCGTTCAGTTGCGGGCGTGCTCGCCCTCCCCGAAGAACAGCTTCTCCCAGCTCTTCTGCGCCTTGTAGCCTTCGCGGATGAAGGGCGTGAACACCGCCATGTTGAGCAGCGTCCAGTTCACCAGGCTCGCCGGGAAGGAGAGCGGCTTCACGAAGTCCACGAACAGGACGACCCGCACCTTGTCGGAGTGGTTCCAAGCCTCGTGCTCGTAAGCGTCGTCGAAGATGAGCGCCTTGCCCTCCTCCCAATGGCAGATCTCGTCGCACACCCGGATCCCGATCCTGTCAGGCTCGGGCGGCACGATCAGGCCGAGGTGGAAGCGCAGCACGCCGTTGTAGGGGCCGCGGTGGGGCGGCAGGTGCTTGCCGGGCTCGAAGATGGAGAAGAGCCCGGTCTTCAGGCCCGGAATCTTCTGCAGGATGCGCCAGGTTTCCGGGCACTGGCGGATTGCCGCCTCCGACTTCAGCCCGTAGGCGCAGAAGAGGAAGGTCTTCCAGTTGCTGTCGTCGCTGATCGCCTTCACGTCGCCCGCGATCTCGTGGAAGCCGGGCAGCTCGTCCTTGCGCACCAGGATGCGGTCGAGCTCCTCGCGGATGAGGTGCCACTCGCGTTCGATCTCGGCTGGCCAGGGGAACACCGCATTGTCGTAGACGGGCGGATTGCCGACCTTGGAATGGCGGAGGTTCAACTCCTCCGCCCAGGCGACGAGCCGGGTCATCGCCCGGTTGATGAGCCCCGGGCGGTTATCCATCGTCTGGTCGAGACCGGAAGTGGTGCGGGGCTGCGCCGGCGCGTTCCGGCTGTCGTTCATCTTCGTATCGGCCTGCAACGTCATCTCACCGCTCCTCGACCGGCAATACGGGGTCTGCCGTGGAAACGGGACGAATATCGCGTTTGCAACCGATTCTCCAACAAGGCGGAGAAACGAGAACGGGCCGGCACGAGGCCGGCCCGAGAGAGTCATCCGGGGAAACGGCCCTACTGGCAGAGATGCCGGCGGCCGTCATACCCGAGATAGGTGCCGCTCGCAGCGTCGAACGACCGGTACTTGGAGGCGCAATAAGCGTACCAGTCCGGCGACCAGGGTGCCGGGCCGTAGACAGGAACCGCGTCGTAGACCGGGACTGCCCCGTAGGCCGGCGGCGCCGCATAGCGCGGCGCGCTGAGGGCGCTGCCGAGGATGGTCCCGACGGCGAGGCCGCCGATGATCCCGGCGGCAACGGCGCCGCCATTGTTGTGGCGGTGCACGACGACGGGGCCGTGATAGGGTCCGGGTCCCCACCCGCGCCGCGGACCGGCATCGGCGGCCGTGGCGAAGCTCAGCGCACCGACCGAAACGGCGGCCGCCGCGGCAATCGACTTCAGATAACGCATCGGATCAAACCTCCTGGGACGCATCTGCCGGGGCCTCTCCCCACCGCCGATGCATCCGGTGGTGGCAAACTGGGCCACTCATCCTGAATGCGGGATGAATGCTGTCGCGCGCCTGCCGTTCCCGTCCGGGCCTCAGGGCCGCCGGGACGGAGGCCTGATGCCCATGCGCGCACGGACGGCGGCAGGCACCCTGTAGGCGCGCATGACCTCCTCGCTGTTGCGGAAGCCGCACAGCTCCCGCTGGATCACGAAATGCCAGAGCGCCTCCCCCGCCGCATCGAGCAGCGCGGCTCGTTCGGCGGCTCCAGCCGCGCCCACTTCCGCGGCCTCGAACGCCTCCAGCCTGGCAAGCGCCGTCTCCAGCCGGGTCGCAAGGCGGCCGAGCGTGGCGGCCTTCTCGGCCACGACCTCGTGCTGGAGCGCGTCCCACGCCTGTGGCAGCCGGCGCGGCGCGAGGATCTGCGGCGGTCGAACGGACAAGATCGGCTCCTCTGCTCCGCCCGAGATGGGGCCACGGAAAGGACGCGGCAAGTCCAAGGAACGGGCGCCCTTTGCATCCGTTTCTGCAACGAGGATACGGCGAGACCCGGACACCCGGCATTTCTCTGTACGCCTCCCGGCCGCCGCGATCGGGCAGCCCGAACGACATCGAAAGGAACACGGATTTGGCGTTCAGGAACTTCGTCTATTGGGCCGCTCTCGGGGCCTCGGCGGTGCTGATCGCGCGCGCGATGCAGCGCGGCGAACTCGGGTTCGGCGGGGCGCGCGGCGGCCGCTACACGC
>JAEZEK010000080.1 GCA_023417735.1 Pseudomonadota bacterium
CGGCGACCTCGTGCGGCTTGCCGACGAAGCGGGGAAAGAACGTCGCCATCGCGATGTTGAGGACCGAGAAGGCGATGGCGAGCAGGATGCCGGGGATGATGGCGGCGATGAAGAGCTTGCCGACGGAGGCTTCCGCAACGAGGCCGTAGATGATGAGGAGCAGGCTCGGCGGGATCAGCATGCCGAGAACGGAGCTGCCGGCCACGACGCCGACGGCGAAGCGCGGCGTGTACCCGCCCTCGATCATCGGCGGCACGGCCACGCGGCTGAACACCGCGGCGGACGCGATCGAGCTGCCGGTGATCGAGGCGAACACCGCGTTGGCGGCGACGGTGGCGATGCCCAGTCCGCCACGGACACGCCGAAGCAGGAACACGGCGACCTGGAAGGCGTCCCGGCCGACATCGGCCCTGTCGAGGAGCAGCCCCATCATCACGAACAGCGGCACGACGCCGAACTCGTAGGAGCGGATCGTGCCGCTCGCGGCGATCCCGAGCGCGTTGTCCGCAACCATCGGGTTGTGCCGCGTGAGCCAGATGCCGACGAAGGACAGCGCCAGCAACGCGAAGCCGATCGGCATGCCGATCGCCACCGCGACGAGAAGCCCTCCGAGCGACAGCAGCCCGATCGTGATCGGCGTAGAGGCGATGCCGAAATTCACGAACAGGAATGCAGCGACGCCGGTGAGGACGACGAAGATCGGGAAGGCGTTCGCGAGAAGGTTGCGGCGTGAGCGCACCAGCCCCCATCCTGCTGCGGCCGTCTTCAGGACCGTCTCCGCGAGGGCGACCGCGCAGCCGACGAGGACGGCCAGCTTGAAGGGCCAGACGGTGATCTGGTAGGCGCCGACGGCGCCGGTGAACTCGCCGGACGAGTAGGAGCGGCCGAAATCGGCCCAGAGCCAGAGCAGCGCGCGCCAGAGGAGGAGCGTCGCGACGCCGAAGAAGAGAAGGTCGAGCGTGCGGGCGAGCGCCGGCCGCGTTTCTGCCCAATGGCCGAACAGGAAATCGGCACGGATCAGCCGGTTGTCGCGGATCGTGCTGCCCAGCTGCAGGAAAACGCAGGCGACGATCAGCAGCGACACGATGTCGGTGACGCCGTTGATCGGCGCGCTGAAGAAGTAGCGCAGCACGATGTCCGCGCAGATCAGCAGCATGATGAAGACGATGCTCGACGAGGCGAGCGCGGAGAGCGTGAACGGGACCAGGCCGTAGAGCGCTCGGCCGCGGTTCGGTGCGAGGCGCAGGCCGGCCGTTCTCGTCAGTCCGTCGCTCATCTCGAAGGTCCCGGGCGCTGCGCCGGTCGCCGGCGATACCCCCTCGCGGGGGGCTTCAGAGGTCGCCCGAAGGGTCGCGATGCGGCGTGCCGCTCCGCGCCGTCGGTCCTCCCGGCAAGGCGAGGCACGAGGTCATCAGCATCGTCTTTCCTCCCGGCCCAGATCGACCCATGCCGAAGAGACCGCCGTTGTCACCGCTTCAAGCTAGCTATTCCACACGCGGCGCCAAATCAACGGCAAACGATTGCCGTGCCGGCCGAACGCTGGGAATCACGCTCTCTACGCGCGCCATGCGGCCGGAACCGGACGTTCCTAGGGACCCGGCCTCGGCGTCTGCCAGTACGAGACGCAAGGAATCTTCGATCGGTCGCAGCGCGCTGCGTACTTCCGCGCGACCTGCGTCACCTCCTTCAGCATGCCCTCCTCGAGGGTGATCGGCTGCAGCCCCATGCCGAGAAAGCGGTCGTTCACGACGTGCAGATCGTTCTCGTCCGCTTCGGTGCGCGGGTTGCGGAGATACTGGACGGGCGTTCCCGTCAGGCGGGACACCAGGCTGGCGAGATCACGGATACGGTGCGTCTCCGTCATCTGGTTCAGGATGTTCACGCGCTCGCCGGTCTGCGGCGGATTGTCGATCGCCAACTCGATGCAGCGGCAGGTGTCCTGGATGTGGATGAAGGCCCGCGTCTGGCCGCCCGTCCCGTGGACGGTCAGCGGATACCCGATCGCCGCCTGCATCAGGAACCGGTTGAGGACGGTGCCGTAATCCCCGTCGTAGTCGAACCGGTTGATGAGACGCTCGTCCAGCCTGGTCTCTTCGGTCTGGGTGCCCCACACGATGCCCTGGTGCAGGTCCGTGATCTTCACCTTGTCGTTCTTGTTGTAGAAGAAGAACATCAGCTGATCCTGGGTCTTCGTCATGTGATAGACGGACCCGGGATTGGCCGGGTACAGGATCTCCTCCTCCACGCTCGTTCCGCTGCCGATCTCGACCTGCACCTTCAGGTAGCCCTCCGGAATCTTCATCCCGGCCGTGCCGTATCCGTAGACGCCCATCGTGCCGAGGTGGACGAGGTGGACGTCCAGACCGGATTCGACGATCGCGGCGAGCACGTTGTGCGTGGCACCGATGTTGTTGTTCACGGTGTAGCGCTTGTGCCAGGACGACTTCATGGAATAGGGCGCGGCGCGCTGTTCCGCGAAATGGACGACGGCGTCGGGCTTCTCTTCCGAAATGAGCGTCAGAAGCCGATGGTAATGCTGCGCGACGTCAAAACGCTCGAAGCGGATGGATCGGCCGGTGCACTCCTTCCAGGCCGCCAGCCGCTCCGAGACGGGCCGGATCGGCGTGAGCGACTCGACTTCGAGGTCGACGTCGATCTTCCGGCGCGACAGGTTGTCGACGATGATGATCTCGTGGCCGCGACGCGACAGGTGAAGGCTGGTCGGCCAGCCGCAGAACCCGTCGCCACCGAGAACGATTATCTTAGCCATCAGACCTGTACCGCTTGCGAGCGGGTCCGGCCCGCTCCGTGGTGATTGCCCGGCTCATCCGCATGCCTTCGGATCGCGAGGGGCCGCATGGGCCGGGACGCGTGGCCCGGACGACGAGGATCTCCGTGCGCCTGGCGTCAGGGGACCGGCCGGCGGAGCAGGGGGGCACGTCTCATTCTTCGGCATTTCTTGCCCGCTCCCGACGGTGTGCGCAAGACGGCCGGATCACGCCGTCGGGCGGCGCCCGCGCGGGGGCGGGCGCTCGCATCGCGAGCCCCGTGCCAGGGCCGCGACGGGCCAGGACGGATGGCAGGAGCAGGCGACGCGGAATTGCCGTTATGGCCGTGGAGGTTGTCCGTGAACGATGGCACGATTGTGCTTTGACGAACGGAAGCAGGTGGTCGGAACGCTGTCGATGCTCAGGGTGATCGCCGTGCTTCTCATGGTCGCTGGCCTCGCCGTCGCGCCCGCTCACGCCCTTCGGTGTGGCGAGGCACCCGCTGCCCTGTCGTCGGCCGGGGCCGATTCCGGTCACGGCCTCGGGGCAGAAAGTCATCATGCACCGGACGCTGACGTCGATCAGGGCGGTCCAGCGCACGAGCACGCCGCGTGTTGCGGAAGTGCCGCACTCAGCATCGTTGCGCCGCTCACGCCGGCCCGCGCGGGAGCGCGGTACGTCCACTGGCAGCCGGAAAGCCCGGCGGGAATCGCCTTGCCGCCGCGCGGACCGCCGCCTCGAGACCTGATCTGAGAGTACGGGCTGAACGGGCGCCGACCATGACGTCAGCGCCGCGACAGGAATCCAGATCAGGGATCAAGAGATGAAGACGTTGAAGGTATGCGCGGCCGCGGCCGCATTGCTCGTGCTGTCCGCCGCTGCTCATGCGCAGCAGGGCAGTGACCAAGGGGCGTCCGGTGCCGCCGGGCACGGGCACACGGCGCCCGACGCCGCCCCGCCGGCGGGCTCGATGCATGATGGCATGCAGATGCCGCCCACCATGCACGGTGCGCCGGGAGCAACGGCGGCTGCTGGCTGGAAGGGCGACCAGGGCCCAGCGTCCAAGGCCTACGCCGAGGCGAATGCGCGGATGCACGCCGAGATGGATATCGAGTTCAGCGGCGATGCCGACCGCGACTTCGCGCGCGGCATGATCGCCCACCACAACGGTGCGATCGCGATGGCGAAGATCCTCGTGGAGTACGGCAAGGATCCGGAGTTGCGAAAGTTAGCCGGCGAGGTGATCGAGGCGCAGTCCGCCGAGATCGAGTTCCTGCAGGACTGGCTCGAGAAGACCGGATCGGACTAGGCC
>JAEZEK010000071.1 GCA_023417735.1 Pseudomonadota bacterium
TCGCCATCGAACTCGAAACCGTGGCGGGCTTCCTCGCCTTCGCGCCCGAACGCCGGCGCGAGCTCGGCCAGCGCCTGCTCGCCGCCTGGCCCGATGCCGCCGCAGCGCTCGCACGCGCCGGGCTCACAGTCCAGGGCCGCACCAGGTCGTGAACGTGCGCCCGGAAGCGATGACCCCCGGCAGCATTCCTGACTATCTCGACCATTGGGCAGGTCTTCAGCCGGACAAGTGCTTTTCCGCGTTCCTCGATGTCCACGGCAGAGTCCGGGAGTCGTACACCTACGCAACGTTCGACAGGCGCAGCCGATCGCTGGCGGAGCACCTGAGCCGCGGGTGCGGCCTCCGCCACGGCGACCGCGCCCTGCTGGTCTACGCGCCGGGACTGGAGCTCGTGGCAGCCTTCGTGGCCTGTGTCCGGATCGGGGTCATTCCCGCCGTGACGCCTCCGCCGCAATCGCCGGAAAGCCGGTCGCGCCTGATCCGGATCCTTCTCGACTGCGCGCCGCGCGCCATCCTGACCGACAGGCATTCGCGAGGCTCGCTCGAAGCGCTCCTGGGCGGCCCAGACGCGGGCGCGGCAGGCGTGCGGCCGGCCGCGCTGGACATCCTCGAGACGGACCGGCTGCGCTGCCATGCCAGCCCGTCACATCCGGAAACCCCGAACGACATCCTCTTCCTGCAATATACATCCGGCTCAAGCGGCGAGCCGAAAGGCGTCGTCGTCTCCCACGGCAACGTCATCCACAACTGCCACGCCACGGCGCATGAGCGGCCGGTCGGGGTGTCCTGGCTGCCGCAGTTCCACGACATGGGCATGATAGGGTTCTACCTCTTCCTGATCGTGACCGGCGGCACGACCTACGGCTTCTCTCCGGCGGATTTCCTGCGGCGCCCGGTTCTCTGGCTGGAGACGCTCAGCAAGTATGCCGGAACGATCACCTCGTCGCCGAACTTCGGGTTCGAGTATTGCCTTTCCGAGAAGCGGCTGCCCGAGCGCCTGCTGCACGGCATCGACCTCAGCTCCGTGCGCGTCTTCATGAACGGCGCGGAGCCCGTCGATCCCGTGACGTATCGGCGGTTTCACGAACGCTTCGCGCCTTACGGCCTCAGCGACGCGGCCCATGCGGTGGGTTACGGCCTTGCGGAGAACACGCTCGCCGTGAGCTTCGGCGGAGGAGGACGGTCGCTGGCGCTGGACGGCCGGGCACTGCAAGGCGGGCGTGTCACGCCGGCAGCCGATCGAAACACGCCCGGCACTGTCGAGATCATGAGCTGCGGGCCTCCCCTTGCCGGCATAGAGGTGCGGATCGTCGACCCGGAAACCGGTGAGGAAGTGCCGGACGGAGAGATCGGCGAGATATGGGTGAGCGGGCCATCCAAGTGCCAGGGATACTGGAACCAGCCCGACCTCTCGCGGACGACCTTCGCCAACACCCTCGCGAGCGAGGGCGGGCGCGGTACACGCTACCTTCGCACCGGCGACCTCGGCTTCGCGAAGGGTAGGGAGATCCATGTCTGCGGTCGGATCAAGGATGTCGTCATCCTTCGCGGCAAGAACTATTTCGCGGCGGATCTGGAGGCTGCGATCCTGGCGACCTGCCCCGGTCTGCGGGCCGACCGCATTGCCGTGTTCCAGGAGCCGGAGAAGGCCGGCGCGCTCGTCGCCGCCATCGGCGGCATCGGTTCGGCGGATCCGCCCGATCTCGGAGCGGTCGTCGCGGCTCTGCGAACCTATGGCTTTGACGGCCCGGTCCGGGCCGTCCGGGTGCATCACAAGGCGATCCTCAGAACGAGTTCCGGGAAGCTCGCCCGCGGGCGCCTGCGCGACAGGTGGGTTTCCGGCGACACGCCGGCGCTGGAGTGCCGGCATGATCCCGGGACGTCGGACGTGCCCGACGGAAGCTCGCTCGAGACGCGGTACCGACGCATTCTGGAGGCATACGGGCTCGCCGGCGACGAACGTGCAACGCTCGGGGAGCTCGGGCTCGACTCGCTCGCCATCGTCCAGTTGGTGATGGCCCTCGAGGAAGCCGCCGAGGATGTCGGGGCGCCGACGATGAAGGCGGCCCTCGACGGGCCGCTGGTCCAAGGGCTGCGCGTTGCCGACCTGACCGGCCTGGTCGAACGCCTCGGCCGGAACGATCCCGGCCCGATGGCAGGTCTTCGACGGATTCTCGTCGCGCAGGGCAGGAAGTCCGCGGCGCGGCACCGAAGCGCGATGCGCAGCGACGCGAAACTCGAGATCCACAATCCCGCCGCCAGGGCAATGCGCGGGGAGCAGCGGAGCGTTCTGCTCACCGGCGGCACCGGGTTCCTGGGGCCGTTCCTGCTGGCGAGCCTGCTCGCCGAGAGCGATGCCGCATTCCACGTGCTCGTCCGAGGCACCGACCCTGCCGCCGGCCGGGAACGCCTGGCCCAGGGCCTTTGCGACGCCGGTTTCCAGGAGCCACAGGTCCGGCTCTGGCTCGAGTCCAGGGTCGAGATCGTCTGCGGCGACCTCTCCCGCCTGCGTCTGGGGCTGTCGCCGGCCCGCTGGGCCGCCCTGTCGGAAGAGGTCGACGCCATCGTTCACAGCGGAGCGCTCGTCGATTACGGGCTCACCTACGACGCGATGAAGGGAGCGAACGTGGAGGGCACGCGCGAGCTCCTCCGGCTTGCATTCGAGGCGCGCAGGAAGCGGTTCCACCACGTGTCGAGCACCATAATCTTCGGGTGGTCAGCGAGGGACCTCCTCCTCGAGGCGGAATCGAACGACGCGATGGCCGAGCTCGATTTCGGCTATGCGCAGACCAAGTGGGTGGCCGAACAGCTCGTCCTCGGCGCCCGCCGGCAGGGCCTTGACGCCAGGATATACCGGCCGTCCTTCGTGACGGCTTCGACCGGCGGCGTCGGCGACCGGAGCGACATCGTGATCCGCATCCTGGCGTTCATGATCAATCACCGGCTCGCCCCGCGCACCGTCAACCAGATCAGCTTCCTGCCGGTCGACATCACGGCCCACAACGTCGCGCGGCTGGTGACGAGCCCCCGCTTCGAGAACGCCACCTTTCACGTCACCATCGGCGGCTATTACAACCTCATGGACGTGACCGATGTCATCGCCCGGGGGTACGGCGTTTCCTTCCGCTACGTGGAGATGGGCGAGTTCGTGAGACGAATGCGGGCGCTGTGCACCGAGCACGACCCGGCCTACCCGCTCCTCGACTTCGTCACGCGGGCCCACAACAAGTTCGGCGCCATGCAGCACAAGCGCTACTGCAACGCGGGCTACCGGCGCGCCCTGGAGACGGCGGGAGGTGCACGTCCTGATCCGGATCTCAGCGTCACGGTCGCAGGGCTTATGGAATACATGCGCAAGGAGGGCCTGATCGGGTCGAAGCACTCACCAGCGGGACCAGAACGGGGCGTGCCCCGGACACTCACCGATCAGCCGGCGGTGGGTGGCGCCAGACACGCTTGAATGCCGGCTCGCGAGGAACGCCAGGATCAGCAAGCCAGGGACGCGGGAACCGCGCCGGCGTGGTTCATGCGGCGCCGTACCGGGGACCGGGCACCGGTAATCCCGCGGGGAGCCGAAAGCTTCGCCATTACTGGCCCGTGCTGCGAAATCCCAAGGGACTGCGTTTTCACAGTCGAGTACTCCCTGCGCACTGCCCGGGCAGCCGTGCACGGTCTCGCCGGCCACCTACCGCCGCCGCCGCCCGTCCTGCGCAGCGACCGCAATCCGCGCGTTCTCCTGCGGGCGGCCCGTGCCGCCGTGCGGACCGATGGGGGAGGCAGGTTCCGACCCGAACGCCAGCTGAACGGCGGGTTCAGCTTGGCTGCAGGTTCACCTGCTAAGCTTTCACCTGCGTCACGGGAGGTCGTTTCATGAACGCCGCGCTTCGTAGTTGCGCTTTCGCCATCCTGATCGCTGCCCCGCTGGCGCTTGCTGGTCTTGCAGACGGTGCCCGAGCCGATCCGGTCGTCCGAGGCGAAGAGCACTGCGTCGTGAACGTGCGCGCCGACGACGCCCTCAACATGCGAACGCGGCCGAGTGCACGTGCGCCGATCACGGCGCGCAAGCGCTATGCCGAATGCGGCATCCTTGTCACCGGCGCTTGCCAAGGCAATTGGTGCCCCGTCGAGGATGGTCACGCGCTCGGCTGGGTGCACCGGCACTACATCGCCATGGTGTCGCCGGCCATGTACTGCGTTTCCGGCGTCGCCCCGGGCGACGTGCTGAATGTCCGCGCCTATCCCTCGCCTCAGTCTCGCGTGATCACCCGGCTTGATCGTCGGCAGTGCAACATCGGGTTCCTGCCATATGCGGTCGGAAACTGGCAGAAGATCCGGGTCGATGGCTGGCAGGGCTGGGTCAATCGCCGGTACCTCAGCGGACAGTGAGAACCCCACCACCGTCTGCAGTGTGGCGGAGAGGCTGGCCTCTGCCGAGTGCCACGGGACCCTGCGCATCCCGCGCCGAAGGGCCTCAGACTTCTCCAGCCCGCAAGTCGCCCCGTCGGCCGATGCGGGGGAACATGAGGAAATGGGCACAGGCACGACCTGAGCATCGCCAGTGCCGCGCGAATGGCCGCAAGCTAGCCATGTCCTTGATCAGTCATGCGGGCGCTGTCCGATCGGGATCGCCCTCGACAATCTTCCAATACGAGTCCTTTCGCGTCACCTTGCCATCCCGGAAGGTGTAGAAGTCGCACCCTCGGACTTCCAGGCGTCTGCCGTCGCCGGTCGTGCCCGTGAGCGTCCATTTCGACATGCCCGTCTGTCGTGCCTCATCCACGAAGTGCTCTTCGTCTGCGTAATGGACGTCGGGCAGGCCTTCGAACCTCGATGCGAGCCCACGGCGGACTGCCTGCTTTCCTTCGAAGCGGGCACCCCAGGCATGCGGCCCCTTCGGCATCTCCAGGATGCAGTCTTCAGCAAAGGCCGTCATGATCCGGTCGAGGTCGTGCGCATTGAAGGCCTCGCACAACTCGACGAGCATCTCCCGAATGTGAGGCATGTGCCGCACTCCCCCGAGTCGGCCCGCAGCTTGCGCCCATATCTCAAGCCTCACAACCGGCACAGGCCGGCGGCGCAGAGTTCTCACGCGGTGTGCATACTTCGATGTTCCGCTCGGGCTCGGAGCCGATACACCCGCCCACGGCCCACGGCCCGCGACCTTCGCCGATCGGATCCGGCAAAGGGGTCGAGCACGATGCCCGGCAGCGGTCTGTCCCGCCTCCGGAATCCTGACGCCCCTTGCCGAGGACAGCGCCATCGCCGCCCTCTTCGCCTCGTCTCGTTCGCCCGCTCCGATCTCCTGCGGCGCCTCTTCGAGCGGATCGGGACGCGCAGGAGGAGCCGGGCTCCGGCCAGGTCGCGTCTGCCGCATCGCGGCGAGGATTTCCGTCGATGGGGCCGAAGCCGTGGAAGGGGTGAAAAGCGTTCGGACAGCCTGAGCCGAACGATGGAATGCCAGAAATCCGACTACTCCAGGGCTCGAGGCGCCTCCCCGCACCTGGCGACGTTCTTCCACTCCGCCACCGCGTGCATGTATCCTCCAATGAAAGCCTCTGTATCGAACGTGCTCCCAACGGTGGGAGGTCCGAACACGTAACGGTCCAGTTCCGAAAGCCATCGTTGCAGAGCAGGTGGTGGTGGACACGATTTCCGGCCGGCGCGCACTGCGAAGCGATTGGCGCAGTCCCGCATGACGCGAAGGTCCCGGCGCTTGGCAGCGGCCCTCATTCCGGCGAGGTCGGAATCCGGCATCCACCTTGTGAAGACGTCTCGAAGCTCGAGCCTTCCGCGCAAGCGAGATCCGGACAGCAATCTCATCAGTCCTGCGAAAACTCCGATTCCGACGCCGATGAAGCCCGCATGTGCGCCGGCCGCCACGGTCAACGCGCTGGAACCGGTCTCCTCGGTCACGGCATCTGCGAATGCGACGCTCGCAGGTGGAAGCTCCGCCTCGCGGACCTGCCGCGCCACTGTGTCGAACCAAGTGATGGTGTACGCCTCCACCCGCGCAGGCGCGGACGAGGCCGGACGAAGCGTCCAGCGCCACACCACCTGTGATATCGGCCCGTCCTCGGTGAACTTCGTCGTGCGCTCCTCCGGATCGGAGAACATGATGACGTTGGATGCCCGGAGCTTCGGCTGCGGCGGCAGGAGCTGCTCCGGCAGGCCGACGGCCTCCAGTGTCACGGTTCGACGCGCGATCTCTTCGCGCCCGAGACGGTCGGGGCGCCGGTCCCACTCGTCGGCGAGCCGCACTTCGCCCGCTGGGAGCCACCAGCCGCCGGTCTCCGGCTTCGAACCCGTCTCCAGTACGACCGGGGCCGAGCGGACCTCGTGCACCACCCGCCTCCCATCGGCGGCGGCGAGCGTGAGCTGGTGCCGGAACGCGCCGATCTCGACCCGCCCTGCCTGTCGCGGGAAGAGCGCCAGCCGGCGCTCGAAGATCTGCATCTGCCTGCCGTTCACGGTTTCCCGCCGCCACGCGTCACGCGTGAGCTGCATCCAGGTGACGTTCGGGAGCTCCGGCTGAGTGAGAGCGTTCAGCGCGATCCTTAGCCTGACGGAATAGCTCCCGCGGATCGTCACCCGGATCATTTCGCCTTCGAGCGGATGCCCGGCGCGCGGCTCGATGATCGTCTGCAGCGTCGCGTCCGCCGGGTCCGGCGCCTCCTGACCCAGCGCCGCGACGGCCCAGCACACCAGCAGGCAGGCGCCGGTCTCCCCGACTGCTCCGCCCATGGACTGCGGAAAGCGGCTGCTGCCCGACTGGCCGAGCTCGGGTGCAGCGAGCACGAGATCATGGCGATCACCGGCCACCGCACATCCCAGGAGATTGCGAGGTACACCCGCGCGGCACGCCAGAAGGTCCTGGCGGAGCGCAGCATGGCGAAGCTTCAGGCGAGCCGGGACGCAATCAGGATTGTCCCACCGGACGGGCCACTCCGCCCCGGCGGGACGCGAACGAGCGCTAACCCGTTGAAGAACAAGCATGTTCCGGGATGGATGGTGCCCAGGGGCGGACTGGACAGGTCACGGGAAAACGCGAGCAAATTGAGGCAGTTAGCCGCTCGATTTCCAACTCGTGTGTATCACCGCTGTGCACATCTGTCGAGCTCGGGATCCGTGACGCCAGCAACTTTGCATCGGCGCTCGGGCTCCGGCTCGCCTGCGCTCCGGTGCGTTCGCCCGAGAGCAATGGCATCAGCGAGGCTTTTGTAGAAACGCTCCAACGAGAGCGCGGCACCAGGTCCTGATGAATGCATCTACGGTGGTGGCGCTTCTGCCCGCCTGATTCGAGGACTACAATGGAATTCACCTGCATTCCGGATCGATGTTCCTCTCCCTGCGAGAGTTCCTCCACCGAGGTGCCGAAAACCGCAGCCGCCGCCTGTTCGGTCAAATGAGGTACAGTCTACTAGCGGCGCCACGACAAAGGAGAAAATCATGAGATCCCTCGTCGTCTTAGCAACTGCTTCCCTTTTCATTTTGGCCCCTGCCTTTGGCGACCAACCCTGGTCTGCTGAAACGAGGGGAACGCTGACGCCCAGAACCGAAACAGGAGGTCCAGGAATCCCGCGCCTCGTCCCCCGCCTTTCTCCAACCTGGCCTCAAGGCTAGAATGGTCCCGCCGCAATCGGCAGGGTTGCGGAGTTGACAGCAGATGAATGCAAGAAGTTGGGGTGCACCGAAGTAAATGATTCAACCTGCCCCTGGGTCGGCGGCATCATAGGGACAACCAAAAAGAGGTGCGTTTGCCCGGGCGGGGGAAGCAATTGCATCAACGAACTAAATCCGCAATGAGGCCACCTGCGAGCTTACAAAATGTCGGCATTTGGCGGAGCGAGCCGAGGGTAAACCGTTCGGGTTAGGAACCGCATCCCTTGCAGTTGGCTCGTAGGACGTCAGGCCGTTGAGTGTTTTCGGCCTTCCGGCGAAGTTGTGGGCGACGACGAAGTCGGAGAGAGATCCGCGGAGCTGCTCTCGGGTTTCGTAGTAGAAGCGTCCTAGGGTGGCGTTCTTAATGGCGTTCATGCGCTCGGATAGGCTGCAAATTGCAAGCTACCCACGTTTGTCGAGGACGTCGGGGACAACTCTGCTACGGCCAAATGATCTGTAATGATCTTCTCGGGCCGCTAGGCCCATCGAGGTCGTGGACTCGCCGATTTCGGTTGCAGGGAACCAAACGACGCTGGCTGCGTTTGGGCGGGTCTGCCTGGAAGTGGCT
>JAEZEK010000192.1 GCA_023417735.1 Pseudomonadota bacterium
CGCACGGCTCGCGGCAATGCAGGCCGAACTCTCCGAGTCGCGCGGTGTCGTCGGCCAGTACGAGATCGAGCTGGCCCGGCTTCGGAGCGACGGCGAGACCCTTCGGGCCAGCCTGCGCGAACTGAGCCTGTCCATGTCGGCCATTCCGGACGCGGCCGATTACGAGCTCCTCGACGCGCCCTGGACTCAAACCGAGCGGCCGCCCGAGCCGCCGGTGCACGCGGGCCGTGTTCTCGCCGGCGGCGGCAATCCCGCGCCTGAGGCAGCTCCGCCGGCCGATCACAGCGCCGAGACGAAGCAGATCGAGCGGATCGCGCGCGATCTCCACCGCATGGCGGGCGAAGCCGCGGGTGCGCTCGGAGCAACCCCGTGGCGGGCGTCCGGCAAGCGCAATGCTCCGCAACTGCCTGCGACGGCGGCAGGGCCGGCGCTCGATGCGCCCCCCTCGCGCCTCGCCGCCCGGATCGCCTCTGTCTCCGGCAGGCGCGAGAAAGCGGCGCAGGCGAGCCCCTCCCCCGCCGCGGAGCCCGAGCAGAACAGCGCCGAGAAGCGGTTCCTGGATGCGCTGGCGGAAATCCGGTCGCTGAAGCAGCCGAGCCCGCAGCCTGTCGGCGATTGAAGCCGCCCGCCTACTGGTCCATCCACATCCGCCGCAGCCGTTCTCCGACCATGCAGTCGACCGCTTGCCGCCGGCCGGTATCCGCGGCCAGCATCAGCATCGGCTGCCACCCGGCGATCTCCAGGACCAGCTTCCGGCGGATGGCCTCGGCGAAGCCTTCGATCGCTCGCACCGGGACGAGGAAGGCGCCCGGGCCGCCTATCACGCAATCGGCGTAATACTCATCGAGGTTGCGGATCGAGTAGAGCCCGTCCGGCGCCTTCAGCATGATCGGCAGGCCGTTGATCACGATCCCGCGGGCGAGCACGGCATCCCGGGCGGACAGGACCGCCGGCCCCATGTTGTTCGGCCCGTCGCCCGAGACGTCGATCACCCGGCGGTGGCTCTGATAGGGGCTCTCGTCGAAGAGTGCGGACGCCTGGTTGAGCGCGTTCGATATCGAGGTGCCGTGCAGGCGCTGGATCGGCGCGGCCGCGAGCGTCGCCGCAAACGCTTCCGCGCTGCCGTGTCCGTCGATCACGGTCCAGGGGGCCACGACCGTTCCGGTAGCCGACCCCGACCATTCCAGGTAGGTGACGGCGATGCGCCCGGTCATGCCGGAAGCGATCGCGTTGAGCACGTCCGGGTGGCGGAAGGCCTCGACGTATCCGTTCCGCTGCACGGCATGCTCGTCGAGGTCCATCGAACGCGAAACGTCGACTGCAAGGACGAGTTCGAGGTCGACCTCCGCCGCTGCGGCCTGGCCGACGGCGATGAAGGCCGCCGCCGCGAGCGCACGGAACATCTTCAGGTCCGGAAATGGCATGCCGGCCTCCTTGCGTTCCGATCATCATCGACACCAGAGCGCCGGGCCTCAACCCTCGCCCGTCACGGCACACGCAGGTGTGAATGCGCGTTTCCGAGCTTCGGCGGCGCTCCCCGGATCTCCGGTCCACGGATCACACTCGGCAGCGTCAGGCTGCCAGAGGTTCGCTGTAGAAAGCCCGCTAAGTATGTGACTTCAACAGCACGGTTCGTATTCGAACGCGCTTCGTTTGCCGCTTCGTCCAAGCGACGACTGTCGCAGCTCCAGCAACTCTGATAGATCAGCGCCGAGTTCCTGAGGGGCATGGGGACAAATCGGTGTCTGAACTTCACATGACGGCGCGAGCCGGCGCTTTCGGCTGCGCGGTCCGCAGGACTGTTGTCGCACTTGCGGTCGGCCTGGTGCTGCAGGTCGCGGCCCCGGAGAACGGCCTCGCCGCTCCGGCCTGTCCGCCGATGCAGGCAGGGACGCTTGCGGTGAACGCAGACGGCGGCGATCCGAATGCGGCAGCCGGCGGGATCGTGGCGCTGCCGTCCCTGGCGGACCGCCTGCACGGCCCAGACGCCATCGCGATCCTCGCCATCGGGTCCTCGTCCACGGAGGGGGTCGGCGCCTCGTCGCCGGCCTTCAGCTATCCGGCCCAACTCCAGAATGCCTTGCGCGAACTCTGGCACCGGGACGACGTCACGGTGCTGAATGCCGGGATCGGCGGCGAGATCGCGGCGCGGGCAGTTGAGCGGCTGACCGCAGCACTGGCGGACCGGCCGATCGCACTCGTGATCTGGCAGGTCGGCACGAACGACATTCTGCAGGGGGTCGACGAAGCCGCCTTCAGGGAGGAGCTCGACCGCGGCGTGGCGGTGGTCCGGGCCGCGAAAGCGGATCTTCTGCTTCTCGACCCGCAATTCTTCACGCGGATCAGGGATTTCGTCCGCTTCGAGCGCTTCAACGCCGCGATCGCCGAGACGGCGAACGCCCGCCACGTGCCGCTTTTCTCCCGGTACGCCTTCATGAAAGACGCGAACCTGCGCGCGCCCGAGACGCTCGGCGCCATGCTTTCGCGCGACGGCATGCACATGAGCGACTTCGGCTACGGATGCATTTCCGACCGGCTGGCCGATGCGATCCGGACGCTCACCGATCCGGCGCGAGTCGCGTCCGCCGAGGCTCTCGTCCCGATGGCGACCCTCGCCGCCACCGAAGCCGTCCCGCGCTAGACGAAACCTTGGCCATGT
>JAEZEK010000218.1 GCA_023417735.1 Pseudomonadota bacterium
TCGGGGTGATGGCCTCGGCATTCACCGCTTGCCGCTACGGCTCCGGGGCGCGGCTCAAGCACCCTGGAGCTTGCGGCAGAGCGCGTGGAGCTGCTCGAGCGAGGCGTAGGATATCCGAAGCTCGCCGCCGCCGTCCGGCCGATGCCTGAGGTCGACGCCGAGGCCGAGCCGCTCGGCGAGCTCGCGCTCGAGCGCGAGGGTGTCGGCGTGCTTGGCCGGGCCTTCCCGGCGCGGCGAGGCGGCGCCGGCGACCGCCTTCTGCGCCAGCCGCTCCACCTCCCGCACGGACAAGCCCTTCTCAGCGGCGAGCCTCGCCAGCCGCTCCGGGTTCTCCGCCGTGACCAGCGCCCGGCCGTGGCCGGCGCTCAGTTCGCCGTCCGTGAGCCGCTTCAGGACGGCCGGCGGCAGCTTCAGGAGGCGCAGCGTGTTCGTGACGTGCACGCGGCTCTTGCCGATCGTGCTGCCGAGATCGGCCTGGGTGTAGCCGAATTCGTCGATGAGCGCCTGGTAGCCGAGCGCCTCCTCGACGGGATTGAGGTCGGCGCGCTGGACGTTCTCGACGATGGCGAGCTCCAGCGCCTGGCGGTCGGAGACGTCGAGGACGATGATCGGCACGTCGTGCAGGCCGGCGAGCTGGGCGGCGCGCCAGCGCCGTTCGCCGGCGATGATCTCGTAGCTCTCCGCCTCGTCCTTGCGCCGCCGCACCACGATCGGCTGGACGATGCCGTGGGCGCGGATGGAGGCGGCGAGGTCCTCCAGGTCGGCCTCGGGGAAGTCGCGGCGCGGGTTGCGCGGATTGCGGTGGATGAGGGCGAGCGGCACCGTCTGCGACGCGCCCACCGCCTCGCCGTGGCCGGGGCGCTCGTGGAGGGCGGCGTAATCGCCAAGCAGTGCGTCGAGCCCGCGCCCGAGCCGCCGCTTCGGTTCCATCGCCATGACCATGTCCTGCCTGCCTCGTTTACGGTCGCTCACGCCGCGCGCAGCATGCGTTCGCGCTGGATGATCTCGCTCGCCAGCTTCAGGTAGGCCTGGCTGCCGGCGCATCGGAGGTCGTAGAGGATCGCCGGCTTGCCGTGCGACGGCGCCTCGGAGATCCGAACGTTGCGCGGGATGACGGTCTTGTAGACCTTGTCGCCCATATGGGCCCGGACGTCGTCGACGACCTGGCCGGAGAGCTTGTTCCGGCCGTCGAACATGGTGAGCACGATGCCGTGGATGGTGAGGTCCGGGTTGAGGCCGGCGCGGACGCGCTCGACGGTGCCGAGGATCTGGCTGAGGCCCTCGAGCGCGAAGAACTCGCATTGGAGCGGCACCAGCACCGCGTGGCTCGCCGCCATCGCATTCACGGTGAGGAGGTTCAGCGAGGGCGGGCAGTCGACCAGGATGTAGGTGAATGCCGGGCCCGCGCCGTCCTGCGGCAGTTCCGAGACGGCGCTCCGCAGGCGATAGGCGCGGTCGCGCATGCCGGCGATCTCGAGCTCGACGCCGAGGAGGTCGAGCGTGGAGGGCGCGAGATAGAGCCGGGGCACGGCGGTCTGGCGCGCGGCCGAGGCGAGCGGCATCTCGCGCATCAAGACGTCGTAGGTCGACACCTCGCGGCCGTCGCGCTCGATGCCGAGCCCGGTCGAGGCGTTGCCCTGCGGATCGAGGTCGACGATCAGCACCGTCTCGCCGATCGCCGCGAGCGCGGTGCCGAGGTTGATCGCCGTGGTCGTCTTGCCGACGCCGCCCTTCTGGTTGGCGATCGCGAGCACGCGGGGCCGATCCGCAATCCGGCTGATCTGAAGCGTCATGCCTCGGTCCTCGGTCTGAGACGGCGCACGGCGACGATCCGGCCCGCGGGATCGGTCCGGCTCGGCGTGACGTCCAGAGCGTAGCTCCAGTGCCGGGAAGCCTCCCGCTCCTCGCGCTCGAACTCCTGGCCCTTCAGCATCAGGAGCACGCCTTCCTCGGAGAGATAGGGAAAGGCGAGGCGGGCAAGCTCGGCGAACGGTGCGAGAGCGCGGGCCGAGACAATGTCGGCCTGCCCCGCCATCCTGGCGGAATGCGTCTCGATCCGTTCCGAAGCGACCTCGGCATGGGCTCCCGTCTCGCGGATGGCGGCTCGCAGAAAGGCCGACTTCTTCTGATTCGCTTCGACAAGTGTAAACCAATGGCCCGGCCGCTCGGCAAGAACGATGGCCACCACCAGGCCGGGGAAGCCGCCGCCGCTGCCAATGTCCACCCAGTGCCTGAACGGGGGCGCGAGCGGGACGAGCTGCACGCTATCCACGATGTGGCGGCTCCAAAGCTCGTCGAGGCTCGACCGCGAGACGAGGTTGTGCGTGGCCTGCCAGCGCCTCAGCAGGGCGGCGAAACGGACGAGCCTCGCCTTCGCAGCGGCATCCACGAACGCGAACGGCGCGAGCGCCGCCTCGGCTTCGGCCTCCTCGCTCATGCGCTCCGCCGCAGCCCCGGTTCCTTTCGCGCGAATGCCAGGAGCCTGGTGAGCGCCGCGGGCGTGACGCCCTCGACGCGGGAGGCCTGGCCGACCGTCGCTGGTCGGGCCGATGCGAGCTTCTGCCGGACCTCCGCCGACAGGCCGCCGATACCCGCATAATCGAGGTCGGGCGGCAAAGAGAGGGCATCGTCGCGGCGCAGCGCCTCGATGTCGGCCTGCTGCCGGTCGAGATAGACGGCGTACTTGGCGTCGATCTCGATCTGCGCCGCCACCGGCACCGCGATCGCGGCGAACTCCGGCCAGATCCGCGCCAGCGCGGCGATCCCGACGTCCGGCAGGGCCAAAAGCTCGAAGCCGTCGCGCCGGCGCCCGTCCCGGTTCACGGCCAGGCCGTGCCGGCCGGCCTCCTGCGGGGTGAGGGACCGATCGCGAAGGAGCGCCCGCGCCTCCTCCAGCGCCGCCGCCCTGGCTTCGAACCGGCGCGCCCGCTCGGGCCCGACGCAGCCGGCGGCGAGGCCGAGAGGCGTGAGCCTCTGGTCGGCATTGTCGGCGCGCAGCGAGAGCCGGTACTCCGCGCGCGAGGTGAACATCCGGTAGGGCTCGGTAACGCCGCGGGTGATGAGATCATCGACGAGGACGGCAATATAGGCCTCGTCGCGGGTCAGGAGCAGCGGCTCCACGTCGAGCGCGTAGGCCGCAGCATTTGCGCCGGCGTAG
>JAEZEK010000240.1 GCA_023417735.1 Pseudomonadota bacterium
GCTTCGTGCTCACGCTCTCCACGCGCGAGCAGCACATCCGCCGCGACAAGGCGACGTCCAACATCTGCACCAATTCCGGCCTGTGCGCGCTCGCCTTCACCATCCACATGACCCTTCTCGGCGAGAAGGGGCTGAGGGAGCTCGCGACCGCCAACCACGTCCGCGCCTGCCGCACGGCCGACGCGCTCTCGCGGATCCCGGGCGTCGAGGTGCTGAACGAGAGCTTCTTCAACGAATTCACGGTGCGGCTGCCGAAGCCGGCGGCGCCGGTCGTCGACGCGCTCGCGGCCCGCGGCATCGTCGCCGGCCTGCCCGTCTCGCGGCTGGAGCCTGCCCGGCCGGAACTCGCGAACCTCCTCCTGGTCGC
This sequence comes from Pseudomonadota bacterium, assembly GCA_023417735.1. Taxonomy (GTDB): domain Bacteria; phylum Pseudomonadota; class Alphaproteobacteria; order Rhizobiales; family Afifellaceae; genus Propylenella. Next base: position 368 of record JAEZEK010000240.1, read on the forward strand.
CGCCACGGAGACGGCGATCGACGAGGACGTGGCCCGTTACGCCGAGGCGCTCGAGGAGGCGCTCTGAGCCATGCTGAACAGGGACGACCGCCCCACCCGCTCGGCACCGGTCGAGCGCAAGCGCGAGACCTTCACGGGAAACCGCGCGCTGCAGATCGAGGAGCCGCTCCTCTTCGAGATCGGCCGGACCGACGTCACCGGCGTCGACATCGACGTGCCGGATCATTCCGGCGACCGGCTCGGCAGCCACCGCCGCAAGGCTCCGATCGGGCTCCCCGCCCTTTCCGAGCCGGAGGCGGTGCGGCACTACGTGCGCCTCAGCCAGAAGAACTACGCGATCGACACGGGCCTCTATCCGCTCGGCTCGTGCACGATGAAGCACAATCCGCGGCTCAACGAATCCGTCGCGCGGCTGCCCGGCTTCGCCGATCTCCACCCGCTCGCGCCGCAGTCGCTGGTGCAGGGCGCGCTCGAGCTCGTCCACGAGCTCGGCCGCTGGCTGATCGAGATCACCGGCATGCACTCCGTCGCGATGAGCCCCAAGGCGGGCGCGCACGGCGAGCTCTGCGGCATGATGGCGATCAAGGCCGCGATCCGCGCCCGCGGCGAGGACCGCACCATCGTGCTCGTTCCGGAATCGGCGCACGGAACGAACCCGGCGACTGCGGCGCTCCTCGGCTTCACGGTCGTGAACGTGCCGGCGCGGGCGGACGGGACGGTTGCGGCCGCGGAGGTGCGCCGGCTCGCGTCCGATCATCACGGGCACGTCGCCGCGATCATGCTGACGAATCCGAACACCTGCGGCATCTTCGAGCCGGAGGTGTGCGAGATAGCGGAGGCCGTGCATGCGGCGGGCGGCTATTTCTATTGCGACGGGGCGAACCTCAACGCGATCCTCGGCAAGGTGAAGGCGGGTGCGCTCGGCGTCGACGCCATGCACATCAACCTCCACAAGACCTTCTCCACCCCCCATGGCGGCGGCGGGCCGGGCGCCGGTCCGGTCGTGCTGTCCGAGGCGCTCGCCCCCTTCGCGCCCCTGCCGGCGATCGTCCGCGAGGCGGAGGGCTACCGGCTCGTCGAGGATTCCGGCGACGAGGCGGCCCTCAGCCCGTTCGGGCGGATGACCGCCTTCCACGGCCAGATGGGCATGTTCGTGCGCGCCTATGCCTGGATGCTCTCGCACGGCTCCGACGGCATGCGGCAGGCCGCGGAGGACGCCGTGCTCAACGCGAACTACGTGCGGGCCCGGCTCGAGGACCTGATGACCGTGTCCTTCCCGGACCATCCGGCCATGCACGAGGCGCTGTTCGACGACCGCTTCCTGGACGGCACGGGCGTCACGACGCTCGACTTCGCCAAGGCGATGATCGACGAGGGTTTCCACCCGATGACGGTCTATTTCCCGCTCGTCGTGCATGGCGCGATGCTCGTGGAGCCTACGGAATCGGAATCGCGGGCGAGCCTCGACGTATTCGTCGCGACGTTGCGCGACCTCGTGATGGCCGCAAAGCGGGGCGACACTGAACGCTTCAAGGACGCGCCCCGCTTCGCGCCACGCCGGCGGCTCGACGAGACGCGGGCGGCGCGCCAGCCTGTCCTCAAATGGTCGCCGCCCGAGCCGATCGGAGAGGCGGCGCAATAGGAGACCTGATGGACGGAATCCCGGAGACATCCGAGATCCTCGCGACGATCGCCCGGCTCGAGGGCGCCTTCGAGGACCATCCGGACCCCGAGGTGCGCCGCCTCCACGCGCTCTATCTGAAGCTTTGCCGGCGCTTCGAGGAGGACCTCGGCGACGCCCGCGACCGCGCCCTCTCCCGCGCCGCTGTCCTCATGCTGATCCGGCTGCAGGAGGAAGGCGCGGGGGACTAGGGTCGGCATTCAGCCGTGAAGCCATGGCGGAGGCTCGGCCGGCAGGCGCGCCGGCTCTATTGCGCCGCGTGCGAGAACGTCTCCGCCTTGAGCTCCGAAATGTTGCCGCGCAACGTGCCGCCCAGCGCCCAGTAGAACTGCTGGGCGACGGTCGGCACGGTTTCGATCGCCACTCCAATCGCCTTCGTGTCGGGCTCGAGCCGAATTTCGGCCGAGCGGCCGGCGGCATTCAAGGTCACGAGTTCGGTATCGCTCGGCACCCAGATCGAGCAGTTCGTTCCCGAGACGATCGGACAGGCCGCCTGCACATTCTCCCCTTCCGCGCCGCCCGCCTCGATATTCAGGTTGCCCCCGCCGCTGATCGCGGCAGCGTTCCGAACGTCGATCATCACCTGGATCTCGGTGCCCGCCCCCGCAGGAGCCCTGGTCGGACGATCCGTATCCGCCGCGGCGGCCGGCGCGACCGCGGCTTGGGCAAAGGCCGTGCTCGCGAACAGCCCGGTCGGACCCGCCCGCGAAGCCGCCTCCGATTCGGCTGCACTCCTGGTCTTCTGGCCCGCTTCCACGCCGATCGAGACATTCGCGATTAAGGCAGGGGCCATCATCGCGGCGATGAAGTACTGCCTCGCATTCCGATCGGCGGTGGCGACGGAAGTTGCGAGCCCCAGCACCGCAAAGATGCCAAGCCCCATCCAGACCCCCAGCGCGGGAATGGCAGCCTCCTTGCCGTCCAGCCCCGCCGTCGCCAGTTGCGCGGCGATCCGAACGAGGAAGGGCGCGGCTCCTCCGATGAGAGCCACGAAGACGAGAATGAGAATGGGATGGGCTTCTGCGGGGGCGCCCCGCAGCGGAATTCGTCCATCCGGGACATCGACAGGAACATGTGTCATGGCTTGCCCCCAACATCTTAGGACAAGTTCTGGTTTATCATGTTCCTCTAAGTAACTCCAGATTGCATTCCCTCAGCCCCCGAACCGGAACAGCTGCACGCTTTCCCAGGGGCCGCCCGCGTAACGCCAGAGATGCAGGCCGACGCCCTTCACGGGGAAGGCCCGGAAGCCGGCTGCGAGCTCCCGCTGAAGGCGCTCCGCCTCCTTTGGCGAGACCTTGTTCTGGATCGTGACGTGCGGCCGGAAGCCGACGCGGTCCTGGTCGACGAGCCAGTGGGACCATTCGGCGGCGAGCCCGTTGCGCAGCGAGGCGAGCTGCGGCGACTCCAGGAAGTACGCGACCCCCGTCCCGATCGCCTTCACGGCCGCCGCACGGAGATCGAACGGCCGCTGACTGCCCGCGACGGCCCGGAGGAGGGCCTTGATCTCGCGGCTGCGATCCCCCGGCAGCTGGTGAAACAACGTGATGTGCGCCGGCACCTGGTTTCGGTCCGGCGGATAATGCTGCCGCCTGAGTGCATCGAGGCGGGCGAAGGACTCGCCGTCCATCTCGAGCGTGAGGACGAACGGCCTGGTGCCGTTCAGACCAGGTCCGGCGACCATTCTCTGAGCGCTTCGACGGTGGCCGGAAGCTCGGACAGCCGGCGGACGACGGTCAGCGCGCCCGCGTCCATCAAAGCCTCGGAGTGCCCCGGCCAGCTGTGCGAGGCCCCGACGAAGCCGATGACGCGCATGCCGGCGGCGACCGCGCCGGCGATACCGGACACGGAATCCTCGACGACGATCGCATCGGCGGGATCGGTCTCGAGCACGGCAGCTGCATGCAGGAAGACGTCGGGAGCGGGCTTGCCGCGGCCGTCGCCGACTTCGCGAGCCGAGAACACGTACGGCCGGAAGCGATCGTAGAGCCCGGCCACCTCGAGCGTCATGCGCAACCGCTCCGGGCGGGAGTTGGAGCAGATGCAGCGCGGCCAGTCCAGTCGGTCGAGCATTGCGTCGGCGCCCCGGACGGGGACGGCCTCGCGCTCGAGCCGGCTGTCCGTTTCCTCCTCCGCGCGCCGGACGAGCGCGTCCGGAATGCCGCGCCCGAGTTCCTCGCCGGCGATCTCGAAGATGCGCTCGGTCGTGAGGCCGGCGAAGCGGTGGGCGACCTCCTCAGCCGTGATGGGATAGCCGGCCTCGCTGAGGATCTCGGCGTCGACGCGGGCGGCGATGATCTCGGAATCGACGAGGACACCGTCGCAATCGAATATGACGAGCATGCGCGCCACTTAGGGCCGCGGGTGTCGCGGCACAAGCGGCGCGCCCGGGCGCCGTGATCTCCGTGTTCCGCCATCACGAGTCCCGATCGCGCCGGATGCGGCGAGCCGGCGCCCGCCCGGACTGGTCCCGGACTGGCCGCCCGCGCGACATGCTCGCGCTTGCCGCTCGGCGGGCCCGGCGATAGTGTCCGCTCCTTCGATCGAGGAGCGAAGTGTTGCGCTACGTTTCCACCCGCGGGGAAGCGCCCGTTCTCGGATTCCGCGACGTCGTTCTGACGGGGCTCGCGCGCGACGGCGGGCTCTACGTGCCGGAAGCCTGGCCCCGCCTGACGCCGGAGGAGATCGCCGACCTCGCCGGCCTGCCCTATGCGGAGGTCGCCGCCCGGATCATCGGCCGGTTCACCGGCGGCGAGATCGACCAGGGCACGCTGCGGCGGATCCTTGAGGACGCCTACGGCACCTTCCGGCACAAGGCGGTCGCGCCGTTCGTCCAGGTCGCCCCGAACCATTTCGTGCTGGAGCTCTTTCACGGCCCGACGCTCGCCTTCAAGGACGTCGCCATGCAGGTGCTCGCGCGCCTGATGGACCATTGCCTCGCCGAGCGCGGTGCGCGGGCGACGATCGTCGCCGCGACGTGGGGCGACACCGGCGGCGCGGCGATGGAGGCGTTCCGCGGCCGCGAGCGCATCGACATAGCCATCCTCTTCCCCGACGGCCGTGTCTCGCCGGTCCAGCGCCGGCAGATGACGACCGCCGACGACGAGAATGTCAGCGCCATCGCGGTGAAGGGCACGTTCGACGCCGCCCAGGCGCTCGTGAAGGCGATGTTCAACGACTTCGCCTTCCGCGACCGGGTTTCGCTCGCAGCGGTGAACTCGATCAACTGGGGCCGGATCGTTGCGCAGGCGGTCTACTACTTCTATGCCGCAGTGGCGCTCGGCGCGCCCCACCGGCCGGTCGCGTTCACCGTGCCGACCGGCAATTTCGGCAACGTCTTCGCCGGTTACGTGGCGCACAGGATGGGGCTCCCGATCGCGAAGCTGGTCGTCGCGACGAACGTCAACGACATCCTCGACCGCACGATCCGGACCGGGCGCTACGAGGTGCGGGGCGTGACGCCGAGTTCCTCGCCTTCGATGGACATCCAGGTCTCGTCGAACTTCGAGCGGCTGCTCTTCGACGCGGAGGACCGCGAGCCCGGCGATGTCCGGCGGCTGATGTCGGGGCTGTCGCAGTCCGGGGCCTTCACGCTGGAGCCGCGTGCGCGCGAGGCCATCCGTCCGCTCTTCACCTCCGGCGCCTGCGACGAGGCCGAAACCGCGGCGACCATCCGGCGCATGCTGCGGGAAACCGGGATGCTGGTCGATCCGCACACCGCCGTCGCCATCACTGTCGCCGAACGCAATCTCGAGCAGCACGTGCCGATGGTGACGCTCGCCACCGCGCACCCCGCGAAGTTCCCGGAAGCGGTGGAACTTGCGACAGGCCTTCACCCGGAGCTGCCGGACTGGGCAAGGCCGATCCTGACCAGGCGCGAGCGGTACGAGGTCCTCCCGGCGGAACTCGCGCGGGTCGAGGCGGCGGTCGAGCAGCATTCCCGCGCCGCGCGCATGGCGGTCTGACGGCGCATGACGATCGAAGTCTCACGGCTCGCCAACGGCATCACGGTGGTCAGCCATCGCATGCCGCAGCTGGAGAGCGTGGCGCTCGGCGTCTGGGTCGGCGCCGGCGCGCGCTCCGAGGCCGTGCACGAGCATGGCGTGTCCCACCTCCTCGAGCACATGGCGTTCAAGGGCACGCGGCGGCGCTCCGCGCGCGAGATCGCGGAGACGATCGAGGCCGTCGGCGGTGAGATGAACGCCGAGACGAGCGTCGATCACACGGCCTATTACGTCCGTGTCCTGAAGGAGGACGCCCTGCTCGGCCTGGACGTCCTTGCCGACATCCTGACCGGGTCCGTGTTCGATGCGGAGGAACTCACGCGCGAACAGCACGTGATCGCGCAGGAGATCGGGGCCGCCCTCGACACGCCCGAGGACATCGTCTTCGACTACTTCCAGGAGGCGGCCTACCCGGGGCAGGCGATCGGCCGCAGCATCCTCGGGACGCCCGCTTCCGTGAAGGCGCTCGGCCCTGCCGACCTGACGCGCTTCCTGGCGACGCACTACCGCGGCCCGGGCATGGTGGTTTCGGCCGCCGGCGCCGTCGACCATGACGCCCTGGTCAAGGCTGCCGAGCGCAACCTGGCCGCGATTCCGGCAGCGTCGGGACCCACGGAGGAGCCCGGCACCTATCGCGGCGGCCAGTGGCTGAAGCGGAGGAAGCTGCAGGAGGCGCAGATCCTGCTGGGCTTCGAGGCGCCCTCCTTCCGGCACCCCCGCTATCATGCGGCCATGCTCCTGTCGTCGGTCCTCGGCGGCGGCATGGCCTCGCGCCTGTTCCAGGAGGCGCGGGAGAAGCGCGGGCTCTGCTACTCGATCTACTCGTTTCACTGGCCGTTCACGGACACCGGAATCCTCGGGATCCAGGCCGCGACCTCGGAAGCGGACATCGCGGCGCTCGTCCCGGTGATCCTGCGCGAAACGGCGCGGATCGGCGACAGCGTCACGCAGGCCGAGCTCGACCGCGCGAAGGCGCAGATGCGGGCCGGCCTCCTGATGGCGCTCGAAAGCCCGCTCGCGCGCGCCGGCCAGATGGCGCGCCACGTCCTCATCTACGGCCGCCCGCTCGAACTCGCCGAGATCGTGGCGGCGATCGACAAGGTCACGCCGGCGGACATCGGCGAGGCGGCAGAGGCGATGCTGAGATCGCCGCCGACGCTCGCCGGCATCGGTCCGATCAGGCCGCTGCCCGGCGCCGCCGCGATCGCCGACCAGCTCGCCAGGATGGGGGCCTGACGCGATGGCATTCCTGCGCAGCACGTCCGCCTACGATCCCGCGCCGGTCATCGCCGGGCGAGGCGTGTTCCTCAGGAGCCCCGCTCATGCCGACTACGTGGACTGGGCCAGCCTCAGGAGCGAGAGCCGCGGCTTCCTGACGCCGTGGGAGCCGACCTGGCCGGCCGACGACCTGACGCGGGCCGCCTTCCGCCGCCGCATCCGACGCTACCAGCAGGAGATCCGGGACGACCGGGCCTATCCGTTCTTCGTCTTCCAGGCCGGGACCGGCATTCTCGTCGGCGGGCTCACCCTCTCCAACGTCACGCGCGGAATGACGCAGACCGGCACCATCGGCTACTGGATGGGCGAACGCTACGCCAACCGCGGCTACATGACGGCGGCCTTGACCGCACTCGTGCCGTTCGCCTTCGGCATCCTGCATCTCCACAGGCTGGAGGCCGCGTGCCTGCCGCACAACAAGCCGTCGCGGCATCTCCTCGAGAAGGTCGGCTTCCGCGAGGAGGGGCTCGCGCGGGGCCTCGTCTGCATCAACGGCCGCTGGCAGGACCACGTGCTCTACGGGCTGCTGGCCGAGGACCCGAAACCCGGCGACGGATGAATGCCATCGTCATGCCGCTTTGGCGGGCTTGAGGTGCCGGCTGCATAACTTTACTGATTAAGGTTTAAACATCCGGTCCGGAGGATTGCCGTGCGCGCGGGCGAGTTCCTAAAGCGCATCTTCGTCGCGTTCGCACTGCTGACCTTCGGCGCCCCGGCCTCCGCTCTGGAGGCGGTGCCGGTGCCGCCCGCCGCGAAGACGCTCGACCTGACGGATACCGTGGAGCACTATTCGAGCCCGAGCGAGCGGCTGCAGGTCTCCACGGCACCCGGGCCGGACGGCATCGTCCGCCGGATCGAGGTCCGCTCCGAGGCGGGCGCCGGCGCATCCGACTGGATCGTCTTCGCCCTTGCAAACCCGACCGACGAACAGATCGACCGCCTGATCGTCGCGCCGCACTACAGGCTGATCGGTTCCGGGATCATCTGGCCCGACCTCGGCGCGGTCCGGGTCGCCGCGGTGACGCCGAGCGAGGGCTTCGCGCCGGAACGCATCCCCTCGGCGGAGGCCGACATCTTCCGGATCACGCTCGATCCGGGCGCCATCGTCACCTACGTCGCGGAGATGGGCTCGCCGAATCTCCCGCAGCTCCACCTGTGGGAGCCGGACGCGCATGAGGAGGCGGTCAACAGCTATACGCTCTACCGCGGCATCGTCCTCGGCATCGCGGGGCTTCTCGCCCTGTTCCTGAGCGTGCTCTTCGTCGTGAAGGGGACGGCCATGTTCCCCGCCACGGCGGCCCTCGCCTGGGCGGTCCTCGCCTACATCTCGATCGATTTCGGGTTCTGGCACCGCGCCTTTCCCATCGCGGTCTCGAGCGAGCCCTACTGGCGCGCTGGAACCGAGGTCGTGCTCGCCGGCGCGCTGGTGGTCTTCCTCTACACCTACCTTCATCTGCACCGATGGCACGTCCGCTACAGCCACGTCGCGATCGGCTGGATGTTCGGCCTCGCGATCCTTGCCGGCGTCACCGTCTTCGACCCGAGCCTCGCTTCGGGCATCGCCCGGATCTCGCTCGGCCTGACTGCCGCGGTCGGAATGCTGGTCATCCTGGTGCTCGCCTTCCGCGGCTTCGATCGGGCGATCATGCTGATCCCGACCTGGGCCGTCCTCCTGTTCTGGGTGGTGGCGGCGTGGCTGGCGGTTTCCGGGCGCATCGACCACGCCGCCCTCCAGCCCGCGCTCGCCGGCGGCCTCGTGCTCATCGTCATGCTCGTCGCGTTCACCGTGATGCAGCACGCATTTGCCGGCGGCGCGCTCGCGCAGGGCCTGATCAGCGATGCCGAGCAGAAGGCCCTCGCGCTCGTCGGCGCCGGCCACGCGATCTGGGATTGGGAGGTCGCGCGCGACCGCGTCGAAACCGGGCGCGAGGTGGACCGGCTCCTCGGCTGCAAGCGCGGCGCGCTCGAAGGCCCGGTCCGGACCTGGCTCGACGCGATGCATCCGGCGGACCGGCCGCGGTTCGAGGCCGTGCTCGACACCGTCACCCGAAACCGCCGGGGGCGCATTCACCAGACGTTCCGCATGCGGGCGGCCGACGGCCACTTCCTGTGGTTCGAGCTGGTGGCGCGCCCGATCATCGGCGCGGACGGCGAGGTGATGCGCTGCACCGGTACGGTCACCGACATCACGGACGAGAAGGTCGCGGAGGAGCGGCTCCTCCAGGACGCCGTCTACGACAATCTCACCGGGTTGCCCAACCGCGAGCTGTTCCTCGACCGCCTCAACGCGGCGCTGACGCGCAGCCGGATCGAACAGCTGGCTCTTCCGAGCGTCCTGGTCCTCGACCTCGACCATTTCAAGGGGGTGAACGAAGCCTTCGGCTATTCCGTCGGCGATTCGGCCCTTCTCGCGATCGCGCGGCGCCTCTCCCGCCTCCTGCGCGAGCAGGACACCCTCGCACGGATCCAGGGCGACGCGTTCGCGGCCATCATCCTTTCGGAACTCGATCCAGAACGCGTTGAGCATCTCGCAGAGGAGTTCGTCGCGGTCGTGAAGGCCCCGATCACGATCGGCGACAGCGAGGCGCTCGTGACCGCCTCGGCCGGCCTTGCGGCCGGTTCCGGCAGCACCGCAGCCGAACTGCTCCGGGACGCCGAGGCTGCCGTCTACGAGGCCAAGCGCGAGGGCGGCGACCGGCTGTACCGGTACATGCCGGGCAGCACCTCCAGGGAGCCGCGTTCCGATCTCGCCGAGGATCTCAGGCGGGCGCTCGACGGCGGCGAGATCGAGCTCCACTACCAGCCCGTGATCCGCCTGTCGGACGGCTCGATCGCCGGCTTCGAGGCGCTGATGCGGTGGGAACACCCGAAGCTCGGCCCCATTCCGCCGCAGGATTTCATCCCGATCGCCGAGGAGACGGGCCTCATCGTCCAGCTCGGCGTCTTCGCGCTCGACCGGGCGGCGAGAGAACTCGCCGGCTGGCAGAGCGGCATGGACCCCGCGGCCTCGCCCTTCGTTTCGATCAACGTCTCCAGCCGGCAGCTTTTCCGGCACGATCTCATCAACGACATCAAGGCGGTCATCGCACGCACCGGCATCGCGCCGGAGACGCTGAAGCTCGAGATCACCGAATCGCTCGTCATGCAGAACCCGGAATTCGCAGCGAAGGTGCTCGGCCGCATCAGGGATCTCGGCGCAAGCCTGGCCCTCGACGATTTCGGCACCGGCCATTCGAGCCTCGCCTACCTGCAGCGCTTCCCGTTCGACACTCTCAAGATCGACCGCTCCTTCGTGCGGGCCAACGGCTCCTCGGCGCGCCCGATCATCCTGCGCGCGATCGTCCAGCTCGCCCACGACCTCCACATGACGGTGGTGGCCGAAGGGGTGGAAGGCGAGGCGGAATCGCGCGAGCTGAAGGAGATCGGCTGCGATTTCGCGCAGGGCTTCCTCTACGGCCGGGCCATGCCGAGCCAGATGGTCCAGCAGATCCTGCGCCGGGCGGAGCCGATGGCGCGCGCGAGCTGATCAGGCGTGGCCGGCTTCCGCCGACAGCATGGCGGCCGCGACGCCGATCTTCGCGAGCGCGCGCTCGTACTTGCTGTCGAGATCCTCATCGAACAGGATCGCCCGGTCGGCCGGGCTGTTCAGCCAGCCATTGGCCTGGATCTCCTGCTCGAGCTGTCCCGCGCCCCAGCCGGCATAGCCGAGCGCGAGCATCGCGCGGCCCGGCCCGCGGTCCTCGGCGATCGCTCGCAGGATCTCCAGCGTCGCGGTCAGGCAGACGCCATCGGCGATCGGAAGAGTGGCGTTCTCGAGGAAGAAGTCGGCCGAATGGAGGACGAATCCGCGCCCGGTTTCCACCGGCCCGCCGCGATGCACGCGAATGGCCCGGGCAGAGCGCGGAAGCTGGCTCTCGTCGCCGGGAGGAATGATCTCGAGCTGCACGAGCAGATCGCTGAACTGGATGTCCGGGGCGATCTTGTTGATGATGATCCCCATGGCGCCGTCGGCAGAATGTGCACACATATAGACGACGGAGCGTGCGAACCTGGGATCCGCCATGCCGGGCATAGCGATCAGGAGCTGGCCGTCGAGGAACCCTTCGGGTGCGCTGCGCTTCGCCATGGGGAAATCGTATCAACCATCCGCCTGCTTTGGTAGCGGCACGGACGAGGGTCGGCGACATGATCGCTGCGGCCCCCAGCCCGCCCGCTTTCCGGGAAACGAAATGATGTCGAACACGATCCATCGCACGCTCCTGATCGCTGTCCTGGCTGCCACGGCGCCGGCAGCGCCCGTTGCCGCCGCGCAATCGGCATGGACGCCGATACCGGAAGGCAAGCTCAGGCTACTCCTCGTGCGCGGCCCGGGCGACGAGCTGAAGGGCGGCGTGGAGATCGCTCTCGAGCCCGGCTGGCACACCTACTGGCGCAATCCCGGTGACGCCGGCGTGCCGCCGCAGTTCGACTTCTCCGGCTCGGCAAACGTGGAGCGCGTGGAGGTCCGCTTCCCGGCGCCGGAGCGCTACGACGACGGCACCAGCGTGTCCGCAGTCTACCGGGACCACGTCGTGATTCCGCTCGCGATCAGCCCGCGCCGTGCCGGAGCCGTCACCCTGAAGATGTCCGCGATGCTGGGCGTCTGCGCCGAGATCTGCATTCCGACGGATGCGGAAGCGGAGGTCACACTGGCCGCGGAGTCGGCCGGAGATCCCGTGGCCAAGGCGCAGCTGGCGCTGTTCGAACGGATGGTGCCGGGCGACCCCAAGCCGGGGCAGTTCGACATCGGCGGGATCACGGTCGGCCCGGATGCCATCTCCGTCGAGGTCATCGCCCCGGCCGGGGCCGATCCCGAACTGTTCGTTGATGGCCCGTCCGACTGGTTCCTGGGCCAGCCGGAGCGCGTGGCTCAGGATGGCGAGCGGTTCCGCTACACGATCGCCATCAACGGCCGCCCGACTGCTGAAGGCACCCGGACGATCCGGTTCGTGGCGGCGTCTGCCGGCAGGGCGATCGAGAAGACCGAAACGATTCCCTGACCGGTCCTCTGGACCACGCCGGGAATGCGCTTACCTTGCACGGCCGTGCGATGCACTGCAGCGAGAGGGAAGCAATGACGATTGCCGTTGGCGAGGGACTGCCGGACACCGACTTCTTCGTCCTGAACAACGGGCGCCCGCAGAAGATCTCGTCCCGCGAGATCTTCGCCGGGCGCAAGGTGGTCCTCTTCGGCGTGCCCGGCGCCTTCACACCGACCTGCTCGCTCAATCACCTGCCGGGATTCCTGGAGCAGCACGACGCCATCCTCGAGAAGGGCGTCGACGAGATCGTGGTCGTGGCCGTGAACGACGCCAACGTGATGGACGCCTGGGCGGAGGCCACGGGTGGCAAAGGGCGCATCCGCTACGTCTCGGACGGCAACGCCGAGTTCGCGACGGCGACCGGCCTCGACCAGGACAGCAGCGGGGTCGGCCGGGGCACGCGCATGAAGCGGTTCGCGATGATCGTCGAGGACGGCGTCGTGCGCACCCTCGACGTCGAGGACAATTCGGGCGAGGCGGTCAAGAGCAGCGCCGCGCGCATCCTGGAACAGCTCTAGCCGATCGGGGCGTTATCCCGCCGCCGCCGGCGGGCGGCCGCCGGCCTTCTTCAGGAACGGCTTCATGCCGCGTCGGGCGAGTTCGTCGGCGCGCTCGTTGAGGTCGTGGCCGACATGGCCGCGCACCCAGTGCCAGCTGACCTCGTGCTCTGCGAGCAGCGCGTCGAGCGCCTGCCAGAGGTCGGCGTTCTTGACCGGCTTGCGGTCGGCCGTGCGCCAGCCGTTGCGTTTCCAGCCGTGGATCCACTTGGTGATGCCGTCGCGCAGGTACTGCGAATCGGTATGGACCTCGACGGTGCAGGGCCGCTTCAGCGTCGAAAGCGCCTCGATCGCTGCCCTGAGCTCCATCCGGTTGTTGGTGGTGTGCGGCTCGCCGCCGCAGATCTCGCGCTCCGTTCCCCGGAACTCGAGGATCGCGCCCCAGCCGCCGGGTCCGGGATTGCCGGAGCAGGCGCCGTCCGTGTGGACGATGACGATGTCCTCGGCCATCACAGGTCCACGCCGTATTCGGCCGCGCTCCGGACCCTCTGGTGGAACCGGAGCTTGCGGGCGTATTCGAGCGGGTCCTTGGGCGTGACGAGCGCCCCGTCGGGAACCGTCAGCCAGTCGTAGAGCCGCGTCAGCAGGAACCGCAGCGCGGCGCCGCGCGCGAGCACGGGCAGCGCCTCCCGCTCCTCCCCGGAGAGCGGACGGACGCTCTCATAGCCCTGGATCAGCGCGCGCGCCTTCGTCACGTTGAAGGTGCGGTCCGGTTCGAAGCACCAGGCATTCAGGCACACCGCGATGTCGTAGGCGAGGAGGTCGTTGCAGGCGAAATAGAAGTCGATCAGGCCCGAAACGCGGTTGCTCAGGAAGAACACGTTGTCGGGGAACAGGTCGGCGTGGATGACGCCTTCGGCGAGGCCCTCCGGCCAGGCGCGCTCGAGATAGTCGAGCTCCGCCACGATCAGGACGCCGAGGCCCGGCTCGACCACGCTCGCCCGCTCGCCCGTGAGCTCGAAGAGCGGGCGCCAGCCGGCGAGCGAGAGCGCGTTCGCCCGCGTGAGCGCGTAGCCGCGGCCGGCCTCATGCATCTCGGCGAGCGCGCGGCCGAGGCTCTGGCAATGGACCGGCTGCGGCCGGCGAAGCGAGAGGCCCTCCAGGAAGGAGACGATCGCGGCCGGCCGGCCGGCAATGCGGCGGAGCGCCTGGCCGTCGCGCGCCCGGACCGGCAGGGGGCAGCTCACGCCGCGTTCCGCGAGATGCTCCATGAGGCCCAGGAAGAAGGGCAGGTCGGCCTCGGCCACCCGCTTCTCGTAGAGCGTCAGGATGAAATGGCCGGCCTCGGTGTGGAGCAGGAAGTTCGAGTTCTCGACCCCCTCCGCTATGCCCTTGAAGGAGAGCAGCGCGCCGAGATCGAAGGCTTCCAGGAAGGATTCCAGCTCGCCGTCGGTGACGTCGGTATAGACCGCCATGGGCCGTGATGATCCTTCCTGCGGGATGCACGTTTGACCGCGCGCGTGGCCGTGTTACCGGTGGGCCGAGGCACCGTCAAACCGCCAGGCTCCGGTGTCCCCGCCGTTCTCGAGTCCCCATGAACCCTCCCGACTGGCTCTGGGTGGTGTGCACCATCCTCGCCGCGACCGCGCAGACGATCAGGAACGCCGCGCAGCGGAGCCTCGTCGCGGAGATCGGCACAGCCGGCGCGACCCACATCCGCTTCCTGTTCGGGCTGCCCTTCGCCTTGGTCGCGGCGGCCGCCCTCCCTCTGCTCGGCTTCGCGATCCCGCGGCCGAACCCCGTCTTCTTCGGCTGGGCCGCGCTCGGCTCCGTGGCGCAGATCGGCGGCATGGCGGCGCTCCTCTCCGCCATGCAGCTCCGCTCCTTCGTGGTCGTCACCGCCTATTCCAAGACCGAGCCGGTCCAGGTCGCGGTCTTCGCCCTCCTCGTCCTGCACGAGCCGGTGACGGTGATGCTGGCCGCTGCGGTCCTGATCGCCACGGCCGGCGTCATGCTGACGTCGTGGCCACGAAGGTCGGGCGGCGAGGCGTTCTCGTGGCAGCCGGCCGCGCTCGGCATCGCCTCCGGCGGGCTCTTCGCGTTCGCGGCGGTCTGCTTCCGCGGCGCGGTCACCAATCTCGACGCCGAGTTCCTGCCCGCCGCCACGTTCACGCTCGGCGTGTCGCTCGCGACGCAGACCGTGCTTCTCACCGGGTGGCTGCTCCTCACCCGGCCGGCCGTCCTGCCCGCGATCGCGCGGGTGTGGCGGCCGTCGCTCGGCGTCGGCTTCCTCGGCGCGTTCGCCTCCCAGATGTGGTTCCTGGCCTTCGCGCTCGAATCGGTCGCGCGCGTGCGGACGCTGGGGCTGGTGGAAATGATCGTCGCCGCCTTCATCTCGCGCCGCGTCTTCGCGCAGACGCCGACGCTTCGCGACGTCGGCGGCATGACGCTCATCATCCTCGGCGTGGCGATCCTGCTCGCCACGTGAGCGGAGCGTTCAGGCGGCCGCTTCGCGAAGCGATTTCGGCAGGTGGAACGTGACGGTCTCGGTCGCCGTGCGGACGAGCTCGACGTCGACGCCGCCCCTTTCCGCAAAGGCGTCGATGATCTCCTCCACGAGGACCTCCGGTGCCGAAGCCCCGGCCGTCAGCCCGATGGCGCGCGCGTTCTCGAAATCGGCCCAGTCGATGTCGGCGGCACGCTGGACCAGCACGGCCCTGGGGCAGCCGGCGCGCTCGGCGACCTCGCGCAGGCGCTGCGAGTTGGACGAGTTCGGGGCGCCCACGACGACCAGCGCGTCGACCTGCGGCGCCACCGCCTTTACCGCCTCCTGGCGGTTCGTCGTCGCGTAGCAGATGTCTTCCTTGTGCGGGCCGACGATGCTCGGGAAGCGCTCCTCCAGCACCTTCACGATCTCCGCCGTGTCGTCGACGGAGAGCGTGGTCTGCGTCGCCCAGGCGAGGTTGTCGGCGTTCGCCGGCGCGAAGCTGCGCGCGTCCTGCGGCGTTTCCACGAGAGTGACCGATCCGGGCGGCAGCTGGCCCATCGTGCCCTCCACCTCGGGATGGCCGGCATGGCCGATGAGCACGATCTCGCGGCCGCGGCGATGGTGCAGGACCGCCTCCTTGTGGACCTTGGAGACGAGCGGGCAGGTCGCGTCGAAGAAGAACAGGCCGCGCGCGGCGGCGCTTTCCGGCACGCTCTTCGGCACGCCGTGGGCGGAGAAGACGACGGGCTGGCGCGTGTCGGGAATCTCGTCCAGTTCCTCGACGAACACGGCGCCCTTGGCCCTCAGGCCCTCGACCACGTAGCGGTTGTGCACGATCTCGTGGCGGACATAGACGGGGGCGCCGTACCGCTCCAGCGCCTCCTCCACGATCTGGATCGCGCGGTCGACGCCGGCGCAGAAGCCGCGGGGCGCGCACAGCAGGATGCGCCATCTGGGGGACCCGTCCATCGGCGGGAGATAGGGACCCTCAGCCGTCGCCGTCAAGCGCCGCCGATCTCCTGTCCGCGCGCATGCGTCCCCAAAGGAACACGAGGACGACCGCCGCGAGGGCCGCGGCGAGGCCGTACCAGGTGACGGCATACTGCAGGTGGTTGTTCGGGAAGCGCATCAGCGTCTCGCCGGCCTGCGGCAGCCCGCCGGGCGGGGTTTCGGAGGCGACGAGATCGATCGAGAACGGCGCCACCGGCCCCTCGATCCCGGCCGCCGCGGCGATCGGGCCGATGGAGCGGGTGAAGAACAGTCCGCTCTCCGGCTTGTCGTCGGGCGTGAAGATGGTCCGCGCGTCGTCCGGGCGGAGGAGCCCGACGACGGCGGCCGGCGCGTCGCTCAACGTCTCGCCGCGCTCGGCCGGCCGGAACCGGTCCTGCGGCGCGAAGCCCCGGTTGACGAGGACGGTGCCGCCGCCGTGGAGGACGAACGGGGTCACGATCCAGTAGCCGGGGCCTCGCAGCGGCCCGTTCGGGTCGGGCAGGTTGGTGAAGACCCGGACTTCCTTCTCGTGCAGGAAGCGGCCTTCGAGCCGGTAGGGGCGGTACTCGAGGGTGGCGAGGTCGCGCCCGCCCCACGCGCCGGGCGGAGGGAGGTCGAGGACCGGGAGGCCGGGCCGCTCCGCCACCGCGCCAAGGAGCGCCTCCTTGTCGTGGAGCCGACGCATCTGCCAGTTGCCGAGCGAGACGAGGACCGCGAGCGCGGCCGACACGGCCACCGCGGCCAGGACGATGCGGACGAAGCCGATCCTGCGATCCATCACACCGGCGGGCGGTCGATCTCGCCCTCCTGCGCCTTGTGCGTGTATTGCAGCGCGATCAGCACGCCCTTGAACGGGCGGAGCAGCGCGAGGGACAGGAAGATGACGAGCGGGCCCCAGAGGATGACGTGAATCCAGGGCGCTGGCTCGAAGGCGACCTCGACCAGCAGGGCGGCAGCCGCGACCACGAACCCGACGATCAGGATGATGAAGACGGCGGGCCCGTCCGCGGAATCGGCGAAGGCAAGGTCGAGGCCGCAGACGCGGCAGCGCGGCTCGAGCCTCAGGAAGCCGGCGAACAGGCGCCCCTCGCCGCAGCGCGGGCAGCGTCCGCGCACGCCGACCGAGAACGGGTTCTGCGGCGGGTGGAGTGCGCGGTCTTCGCTCATGATTGCCGATCTAAGGGCCGGCGCAGGGGCGCCGGCGCGTGCTCAGCCGCCGTAGACCGCGCCCGCGTTCCCCCACACGTAGATGGAGAAGAACAGGAACAGCCAGACCACGTCGACGAAGTGCCAGTACCATGCCGCCGCCTCGAACCCGAAGTGCTGCGTCGGCGTGAAGTCGCCCCGCTTGGCGCGGATCAGGCAGACGATCAGGAAGATCGTGCCGACGATCACGTGGAAGCCGTGGAAGCCGGTCGCCATGAAGAAGGTGGCGCCGTAGATGTTGCCGGAGAAGGCGAACGGCGCGTGCATGTACTCGTAGGCCTGCACGGCGGTGAAGATGAGGCCGAGCACGATCGTCAGGATCAGCCCGTACTTCAGGCCCTGGCGGTCGTTGTGCAGCAGCGCGTGGTGCGCCCAGGTGACCGTGGTGCCGGAGGTTAGGAGCAGCAG
>JAEZEK010000296.1 GCA_023417735.1 Pseudomonadota bacterium
ACATTCGTCCGGGCTAACACGCGGGCGCCCGCGACGGAACCAAGTGCCGGCCCGCCGCTTGCTCGTCACGCCTTCCGCCGGTAGCCCGGGAACCGCAATGTACCGGATCGCCCACATTTCCGACGTCCATCTCGGCCCCGTGCCGCAGCCGCGCCTGCGCGAGCTCGCCTCCAAGCGGATCGTCGGCTACGCCAACTGGCGGCGGAACCGCGCCAACGCGATGACCGGCGAGAACCTCGACCGGCTGGTGGACGACATCAGGAAGCAGCATCCGGACCACATCGTCGTGACGGGCGATCTCACCAACATCGCGCTGCGCGAGGAGTTCGAGAACGCCCGGCGCTGGCTGGAGGATCTCGGCCCGCCGAGCCGGGTGACCGCCATTCCCGGCAATCACGACGCCTACGTTCCCGGCGCCCACCAGCGTTTCCGCACGCTCTGGGCGCCCTGGATGGTCAGCGACGACATGGAGCACGTCGGCGAGGCGCTGTTCCCCTTCATGCGGCGCAAGGGCCATGTCGCGCTCATCGGCGTCTCGTCGGCGCGCGCCTCCGCGCCCTTCATGGCGACCGGCCGGGTGGGCCGGCGCCAGGCGGAGGCCCTGGCGGCGCTCCTCTCCGAAGCGCGCGGCGAGGGCCTCTTCCGCGTGGTCCTGATCCACCATCCCCCGAAGCTCCTAGATCCGGGCGCCACGCTCCGACGCCTGACCGACGGCTCGCGGCTCCGGCGCGTGATCCGCAGGGAAGGCGCGGAGCTCGTGCTCCACGGCCACGAACACATCCGGTCCATGACGACCATCCGCGGGCCTGAGGGCGTCGTCCCGGTCGTCGGCGTTCCAGCCGGCAGCGCCCCCATCGTGGGCGGAGCAAAGGCCGGCGGCTACGCGCTCCACGAGATCAGGGACAGCGGCCTCCGGTTCGACCTCACCGTCATCCACCGCGGCTATGCCGGCGGACCGACGGTGGTCGAGACCGCCCGGACCAGCTTCGAGGTCAGGAAGCCATGATGCGGGCGTAGACCATCAGCAGGAAGATCCCGGCCACCATGCCGAGGCCGAACCCGACGAAGCCCCAGAGGATGCCGCGCGCCTCCGACCGGCCGTGCTGCGGCGCAGCGGGCGCCGGCTTGTCCGGCGGGCGGAGCATCCAGTCCGCCTCGAGCGCCTGGTCGCGCTCGACGATCCGCTCCGCCACGTAGCGCGTCACGCTGTCGGCGACCGATTCCACGTCGGCGGTCTCGGCGAGGACGGTGCGGCCGAGGCGGGTGTCCTTCACGAAGCGGTAGGTCCGCTTGTCGCGGTCGAGCATCACGAAGCTCGTGGCGTCCACCCAGAAGCGGGGCGGATTGCCCGGAATGACCGTCAGGGAGAACTCGTCCGTGCCCTCCGGCAGGTCGTCGAAGACGCCGGTGAGCGCCTCCTCGAGCAGCATGAGGCGCGCGCGTTCGGTATCGCGCAGTTCGGCGATGACGTCGCTGCGCTCTGCATAGGCGATCCGCACCTCGCGAATCGCGCTCTGCAGGTTGCGCACGCTCTTCGCTTCCTGTTGGCTCATGCCCGCCTCGCTTGCTCCCGTCCCGCGATCCTGACAATACGCCACCGGCTGGTGCACCTCCACCGGCCGGAATGCGAAGCGCCCGGAGTTCACATGCAGGAGCGAATCCGCAGCATCGACCGCGTGAGGGAGGCCGCGCGCTCGGCCGGGCTTGCGATCGAGATCCGCGAGATGCCGCAGTCGACGCGCACCGCCGAGGAGGCCGCGGCCGCCTGCGGGACGACTGTCGCCCAGATTGTCAAGTCGCTGATCTTCCGGAAGAAGGCGAGCGGCGATCCGGTCCTGATCCTCGTCTCCGGCGCCAACCGCGTGAACGAGGCGATTGTCGCCGCCGAGGTCGGCGACAGCCTGGAGCGCATGGACCCCCGCGCCGTCCGCGACGCGACCGGCTTCGCGATCGGCGGGGTCGCGCCGATCGGCAGCATCGCCCCGCTCGCCACCTTCATGGACGGGGACCTGCTCGCCTACGGCACGATATGGGCCGCCGCCGGCAAGCCGAACGCGGTCTTCTCGGCCGCGCCCGACGCCCTCAGGCAGGCGGCGGCCGCAACGATCATCCGGGTGCGGTAGCCAACGCCTTCAGCACCAGCGCCACCACCTGGTCCGGCGCCTCTTCGGGCAGCATGTGCCCGATGCCGGGCACGACCTCCACTGCCACGCCCTCCGGAAGCCCCGCCGCCTGCCGCACCGGCAGCACACAGTCCTGCTCGCCCCACAGGACGCGAACCGGCAGCGGCAGCCGCCCGAGATCCTGGACCGGCAGCGTCCTCTGGCGCGTGCCGTCGATCAGCGTCTCGACGATCGCCACGAGCGCCCCCGTCTGGCCGGGCGCGGCGCGCAGCGCGGCCGCCTCCGTGACGATGCCGTCCGGCAGAGGCCGCTCCCAGCCGCAGAACTGCTCGAGCAGCACGGTCAGTTCGCCCGCTTCGCGTGCCGCGGCATAGCGGCGCAGCAGCCTGTGATTGATCTCGAGCCCGAAGCCGCCCGGCGCGAGCAGCGTGAGCGAGGCGGCCCGCTCGGG
>JAEZEK010000382.1 GCA_023417735.1 Pseudomonadota bacterium
CGCGCTCGCATTGGAGCCCGCGGCCGGCGAGGACGCGCGCGACGAGCTCAGGCGTGCCGTGCCTCTGCACGATGGTCGCCGCCTGTGCCTCGCCCGCCTGGTCGAGCCGCGACCGCCATTCCCGGCCGGCCGCCGACCGCGACACGCCCAGGAAGGGCCGCGAACGGCTCCGCGCCTCACCGAATCCCCACATGGGCGCGATTATGCGCGGCCCGGCCGCGGGAACAACGCCCATCCGCCGAGTCGCATCGCCGCGGTGGAGGGACTCGGGTCCGCAACAGGCCAGAACGCATTGTGCAGGGCGCGCCGTGGGATGCCGGCGCGCAGCAAACGCCAATCAGTTCGTCGCCCAGTGAGCACGGGCCTGCCGCACGTCTCTGTGGTATGCTTCGCCGCCGAGCAGGAGGACGGACACGATGGCCGAACGCAAGTCAGCCCTGAAACGCGCGCCCGAGCGCCCTCACTTGGATGAACTGCTGGCGCGCGCAAAGACTGTTGTCGTCAATGATGAGCTGCTTCGCGAGCAGCGGGCAAGCTTCGTATATGGAAATGCGCCAAGAGGTTCGCGAATCACCAAGGACTCCGCTCGAAGAGCCGTAGACAGCATTCGCATCACCCCAACGACCGACGACGGTTCACCTGGTTGACAGCTGTTATTGGCTTCCGGCGATATGTTCATTCTTGAGCAGGAAAACCAGGAGCTTTACGATCGTGTTCAGGAGCAAAACCTGAACCGCCAGTACGAACTTCTCACCAATTGTATCGAGATCGGCCTTCTGAAAGGTGCAATTGCATTCGACAAATACCTGCTATGGGCGCTGAACCATGTCGCTGTCGCCAACATCTCTCAGTTCGGCGGCCGATTTCGTAGAGAGCCCATCTACGTTGGTCAACATAAGCCGCCGCATTTCAATGACGTCGATGATTGGATGGATCGATTCATATCGACGGTCCAGGAGAACTGGTACGTTTGGAGTCCCACGGAACTCGCTGCGTATGGCCTGTGGCGGCTGAACCGGATCCATCCGTTCATCGAAGTAAACGGGCGGACCGCCCGCGCCGCTTGCTATTACCTTCTGTGCGTTCGCTCAGGTGCTCTTCTGTATGGTCGGAAGATCATCCCGGAGCGGATCCGGGACACAAGAGAGGACTACGAGAAGGCCCTGACTGCGGCGGATTCCGCCTGGGATGCGGGTCATCTCGACTTCTCGGAAATGGAGGACTACCTGGCAGGATTGCTGGAGGCGCAGCTGAGCGACGATGGCCTCTCTTTTCCCGGCAGCGGGACCCGCTGATCTGCAGCCTCAGCCGGTGGCTCCATCCCTACTCCCTTGCAAAGCGGCTGTGAACAACCTAAGTACGCGCCATCGAGCAGCCGTTTCGGGCTGTTCGCGGACAGCGTGTACGGCGCTTCACAGCAGCTTGGTCCGCCCTTTTCTAGAATTTCGGACAGCCCTGGCCACGCGGGATGTCTCTGTCCCGCGTCCGACCGGATGCGCTCTTAAGCGCAGACCGTCGCCACGCCATAGGAAGCTTCACGTTTGACATCGTTCAGTGATTTCGGGCTCGACGAGTCCATCCAGCGCGCGCTTTCCGACGCGCAGTACCTCACCCCCACCCCGATCCAGGTCCAGGCGATCCCCGTCGTGCTCTCCGGGCGCGACCTGATCGGCATCGCGCAGACCGGAACCGGCAAGACCGCGGCCTTCGCGCTGCCGATCCTTCACCGGCTGTCCCAGGCGGCGAAGCGGCCGGACCGGCTCGCCTGCCGCGTGCTGGTCCTCAGCCCGACGCGCGAGCTCGCCGGCCAGATCGAGCAGAGCTTCCGCAAGTACGGGCGCCACATGCGCCTGACCACCGCGCTCGCCATCGGCGGCGTGCCGATCGGCAGGCAGAAGCGGGCGCTCGCCAACGGCGTCGACGTCCTCGTCGCCACGCCGGGCCGGCTGCTCGACCTCTTCTCCGAGCGGGCGCTGCGGCTCGACCGGGTCGAAACGCTGGTGCTCGACGAGGCGGACCAGATGCTCGACCTCGGCTTCTTCCGCGACATCCGCAAGATCGTCGCCGAACTGCCGAAGCAGCGGCTGACGCTCTTCTTCTCGGCGACCATGCCGCCGGCGATCGCCGAACTGGCGCAGCAGATGCTGCGCGATCCGGCGGAGGTCAGCGTGACCCCCATCGCCAAGACGGCCGACCGGGTGGAGCAGCGCGTGATCCACATCGACAGGCAGGCGAAGGCGGGCACGCTCGCGGACGTGCTGAAGCAGGAACGGCCGGACCGGGTCCTCGTTTTCACCCGGACGAAGCACGGCGCCGACAAGCTGGTGCGCTCGCTCGAGAATGCGAGCATTCCCGCGGCGGCGATCCACGGCAACAAGTCGCAGCCGCAGCGCGAGCGCGTGCTCGCCGCCTTCCGCCGCGGCGAGATCGTGACGCTGGTGGCGACCGACATCGCAGCGCGCGGCATCGACGTCGCCGGCGTGAGCCATGTCGTGAACTACGACCTGCCCGAGGTGGCGGAAACCTATGTCCACCGCATCGGGCGAACCGCCCGCGCCGGTGCCGCGGGTATTGCCATTACGCTCTGCACGAGCGAAGAGGCACCGCTCCTGAAGGCGATCGAGAAGCTGACGCGCCTCTCGATTCCGTCGGAGGACCGGCGCACCGGCACGCCGGCGGTCGCGGCGCGGCCGGGCGATCGCGAAGGCGGCGCGCGTCAGGGG
>JAEZEK010000440.1 GCA_023417735.1 Pseudomonadota bacterium
CCGGATCACCCGGTTCTGGTCGAGGAGCGTCAGGCGGCCGGAGACCTCCAGCACGCGCTGGATCACGCACATCACGTCCGGGCGGCCGGCATCGTACTCGTCGAACACCCGCGCGGTGTTGGTCTGCAGCGCCCAGGGCAGGATGCCGTCGCGGAATTCCGTGACCTGAATACCTTCGCGGATCACGATCGCGTCCTTGCCGATGAGGTCGATCCGGCTGATGTGGCTGTCGAGGTTGATGCGGACGCAGGGCCAGTTGAGCCGGGCCGCGACCTGCTCGATGTGCGTCGACTTGCCGGTGCCGTGGTAGCCGGTGACCATGACACGGCGGTTGCGCGCGAAACCGGCAAGGATCGCAAGCGTCGTCTCGCGGTCGAACAGATAGTCCGGATCGAGATCCGGCACGTGCTCGGCAGTTTCCGAGAAGGCGGGCACTTCGAGTTCGGATTCGATCCCGAAGACCTGCCGCACGGAAACGGTCATGTCCGGCACCGCAATGGAGCTTTCGGCTGCTTCGATCATGGAATCCTCTCTGGGCCGGCCGAGGCTCGGGCCGCGTCGCTGGCTGGATCGGCTCCGCTCTAGCAGAAACCGACGCTCTTTAGATAGTTATGCGCCTCGATGATTTCCCGCAGCCGGTCCTCGAAGGAGCGGTCGCCGCCATTCGCATCGGGGTGGTTGCGCTTCACGAGGAGCTTGAAGCGCGCCTTGATCTCCGCGGGCGTCGCGGTCGCGTCGAGGCCGAGCGTCCCGAGCGCCTTCCGCTCCATGTTGCGGACGTTCCGCGGCTCCTCCCGTTCCGGCGCGCGGGCGCGGAAGTTGCGGCCGATGATGTCGAACGGGTCCTCGGCCGGCCCGGTCCAGCCGAACTTCGCGCGGCCGCCCATCGGCGCCGCCTGCTCGGGCCGCGCGGCGCCCATCTTCCAGGTCGGCCGATGACCGATCGAGGCGTCCTTCTGGTAGGCCTGGACGGCGATGTCGTCCATGCCGGAGAAGTAGTTGTAGGTCTTGTTGTAGGCCCGCACGTGATCGAGGCAGAACCAGAAATACTCGCCCTCCGCGTGGCGCCCCTTGGGCGCGCGGTACTCGCCAGCGAGTGCGCAGCCCTCCGCCTCGCACGCCCGGAGCTCGACCGCCGGCGCCGGCTGCTGCTGGCGCGGGCCGCGCGTCCTGATCTTGTCGAAAAAGGCCGATTCAAGCTTCATCGACGCCACTATGCCTCATGCCCTTTCAACCCCTCAAGACACCCGGCAACCCGGAGTTCCAGCCAGATGACCATGAAGACACGCATCGAGACCAAGCTGACGGAGCGCCTGGCGCCCCGGCGCCTCACCGTCGTGGACGAGTCGCATCTGCACGCCGGCCATGCGGGCCATCGGCCCGGCGGCGAAACCCATTTCCGCATCGAGATCGTCTCGGATGCGTTCGAAGGCAAGAGCCGGATCGAACGGCACCGGCAGATCAATGCGATCCTGGCGACCGAACTTGCGGACAGGGTCCATGCCCTGGCAATCCGCGCGCATGCGCCGAGCGAATCTTCAGCGGGAACCTGACGTCAGATGGCGCCTGCGGCGTCTGATCGCAAGGGCGCCACGCGCAGCTGCGTGATGCGGTTGCGTGCCTTGCGGAGGACCTTGAAGCGATAGCCGTGGAAGGTGAATTCCTGCCCCGGCTCGGGGATCGTGTGGGCCTCGTGGATGACCAGCCCGGCGATCGTCGTCGCCTCCTCGTCGGGTAGCGACCAGTCGAGGGCACGGTTCAGGTCGCGCACCGGCACCGAGCCGTCGACGATGATCGTGCCGTCCGACTGCGGCCGGACACCCTGGATCTCGACGTCATGCTCGTCGGCAATGTCGCCGACGATCTCCTCGAGGATGTCCTCCAGGCTGAGAAGGCCCATGACTTCCCCATACTCGTCGACCACGAGGGCGATGTGGGCCTTGCGGCGCAGGAATTCGTTGAGCTGCGCCTGGACCGACGTCGTGTCCGGCACGAACCAGGCCGGGGAGGCGACGCTCATCACATCGACGGCGTTCGGATCGCCCTTCGCGGCAGCAAGGGCCCTCAGATAATCCTTCGTGTGAAGAACGCCGACGATGTTCTCCGGCTCGTTGCGCCAGAGCGGAAGGCGCGTATACGGGCTCGTCATTGCCGTTTCCGCAAGCTTTTCAGGCGGATCGTCGACGTTGATCATCTTCATGTTCATGCGGTGGACCATGACGTCGGAAACCTCGAGGTCGCGCAGGTCGAGGACGCCGCCGAACATGTCCCGGTCGCCCTTCTGGACGCTGCCCTCGCGGTGGAGGAGGTCGACAGTGCCGCGCAGCTCCTCGTGGGGTGAGACGAGCATGTTGCCGGTGGCATCGACGCCGAAGCGTCGCAGGATGACGTTGACCACCCGCTGGACGGTCAGGACGACCGGCGCGAAGACGATCACGACGATCCGGATGACCGGGGCCACGCGCAGCGCGAAGCGCTCGGGGACCGTGATCGCCCAGGTCTTGGGAAGCACTTCGCCGAATACGAGAACCAGCGCCGTCATCACCGCCGTCGCGTAGAACACGCCGGCATCGCCGAAGAGGGCGATGAACACGCTGGTCGCCAGCGCCGAGGCCAGGATGTTCACCAGGTTGTTGCCGAGGAGAAGGGCGCCGATCAGGTGCTCCTTCTTCTCGAGGAGAGCGGTCACGATGCCCGCCCGCGGCTCGCCGCCCTTCTCGATCTGATGCAGGCGCGCCCGGGAGGCAGCCGTCAGCGCCGTCTCCGAACCGGAGAAGAAAGCGGAGGTGCAGAGCAGCAGGAGGACGAACAGGATGATGAGTGTGAGCCACATGGTCAGGCGTTGAGCTCCCTGTGCAGGAAGTCGCGCACGCGGCCGGGATCGACGTCGCGGGCGACGAACGCCTGCCCGATGCCGCGCGTGAGGATGAAGGTGAGGCGGCCCTGCCGGACCTTCTTGTCCTGTGCGATGTGGGCCATCAGCTCGTCGGCCGAGAACGCGGCGCCCGGAACCTGCGCAAGCCCGGTCGGCAACCCGGCCTCGCCGAGGTGACGCGCGACCCGATCCGCATCGGCGGGCGGCGCGATCCCGAGCTCCGCGGAGAAGCGGTGCGCGAGCGCCATCCCGAGCGCGACCGCCTCGCCATGGACGAGGCGGGTCGGGTCGAAGCCGGCGGCCGCCTCGAGCGCGTGGCCGAAGGTGTGGCCGAGATTGAGGAGCGCCCGGTCGCCCTGCTCGAGCTCGTCGAGCGCGACGATCCTCGCCTTGGTGCGGCAGCTCTCGGCGATCGCGCGGGTGCGCGCCGGGCCGCCGTCGAACACCTCCGCACGATTCGCCTCCAGCCATGCGAAGAAGCCGGCGTCGCCGAGAAGGCCGTACTTCACCACCTCGGCATAGCCGGCCGCGAATTCGCGGCGCGGCAGCGTGTCGAGTGCGGCGACGTCGGCGATCACCAGAGCCGGCTGATGGAAGGCGCCGATCAGGTTCTTGCCGAAACGCGAGTTGATCCCGGTCTTGCCGCCGACGCTCGAATCCACCTGGGCGAGAAGCGAGGTCGGGACCTGAACGAGGGACATGCCGCGGCGGACGATTGCCGCGGCGAAGCCGGCGAGATCGCCGACGACGCCGCCGCCGAGCGCGACGATTGCATCGCCGCGTTCGAGGCGAGCCTCGAGCACCTCGTCGACGACCGTCTCCAGGTGCCGCATGCTCTTCGTCGCCTCGCCGGGCGGCATGACGATGGTGGTGGCGTCGAGGTCGGCGGCCCGGAACGCGCGAAGCAGGGACTGGAGCTGCGCGGCGGCCACGTTCTCGTCCGTGACGATGGCGAGCCGCACCGGGCCCAGCCGGTCGCGGACCAGCATGCCGGCCTCGGCGATCAGCCCGGAACCGATCAGGATGTCGTAGCTGCGCGAGCCGAGCTCGACCCGGACCACGGCATCGGCAGGTTCGTCTGTGGTCACGATGGCTTCTCTTCGTTGAGGTGGGTCTCGAGCGCGTCCAGGATCTCGGCCACGACGGCCTGGTGCGGCCCGTCATTGGAAACGATCGCAATGTCCGCCCGGGCGTATACCGGCTCGCGCCGTGCAAGAAGGTCCCGCATGATGCCTTCGGGATCCGGCTGCTGAAGGAGGGGGCGGTTCGACTTCTTGCGCACGCGTTCCATCAGGATGGGCAGTTCGGCCTTGAGCCAGACGGAGATTCCGTTGCCGCGGACCGCTTCCCGCGTTTCCTCCGCCATGAAGGCGCCGCCGCCGGTGGCGATCACGCCCGGCCCCTCGGCGAGGAGGCGCATGATCACGCGGCGCTCGCCGTCCCGGAATTCGGCCTCGCCATAGGTTGCGAAGATCTCGGGGATGGTGAGGTTCGCGGCCGCCTCGATCTCCGCGTCTGCGTCCACGAACGGCAGCCTGAGGGTGGCGGCGAGCCGGCGCCCGACGCTCGTCTTTCCGGCGCCCATCATGCCGACCAGGACGATGTTCCGGCGGCCGAGCCGGGCGACGATCCGGTTCGCGCGTTCGCTGTCGGCCGTCGTTTCCTCCAGTGCCATCCTGTCCTTCCCGCAAGCACCTGCAGGTGGCGTTCCGCCGAGGGCGCTGTCAAGCACGGGACCGCATCTTGAAATCGAAGCCTGCCGACGGGATAACGAACGAAACGGGGTTCCCGAGCTAATGCCAACTCTCTTCCGGTTTCTGTTCGTCATCGCGATCATCGGGGGCCTGGTCTACGGCGCCATGCTCGCCCTCGTGTTCTTCGTCGAGCCAACACCCCAGGAGATGAGCGAGCGGATCCCCGCCAATCGGCTCGACCGCTGACGATGACCGGGCAGGCGGGGCGGGCGAGCCGGGACTTCGGCCTCCAGGAAGCGTTCCTCGAGATGCTTGCGGCCGAACGCGGCGCGAGCTCCAACACGCTCGACGGCTATCGGCGCGATCTCGACGACTTCCGCCAGCAGGGCCGCAGCCTGGCCGCGGCGACCTCCGCGGAAATCAGGGAGTACGTCGCGAGCCTGGCGAAGCGCGGGTTCGCCGCATCCTCGCAGGCGCGGCGGCTGTCCGCGCTCCGCCAGTTCTTCCGTTTCCTGATCGACGAGGGCGAACGCGGCGACGATCCGACGGCCGCCACCGACCGACCCAAGACGCGCAGGCCGCTGCCGACGGTGCTCTCGGCCGAGGAGGTCGATCGCCTCCTCGCCGCCGCCCGGGGCAGCGCCGAGGACACCGAATGCCCGGCCGGCCGCCGCGTGGCGGCGCTCCGCACCAGGGCGCTTCTGGAACTCCTCTATGCGACGGGCCTGCGCGTGTCCGAACTGGTCAGCCTTCCCGCCTCGGCCGCGCGATCCGGCAGGCCCTATCTGATCGTCCGCGGCAAGGGCGGGCGCGAGCGGGTCGTGCCGCTGAACGAGGCGGCGAAGGGTGCGGTCGAGGCCTACGTGGCGGCGGTTTCGGGCGCGGGCCGCGAACTCGGCCGCTGGCTCTTCCCTGCCGCGAGCAAGGAGGGGCACCTCACCCGCCAGGCGTTCGCGCGCGACCTCAAGGCCGTCGCCGCACGCGCCGGCCTCGACCCGGCGAAGCTGTCGCCGCATGTCCTGCGCCATGCCTTCGCCACGCATCTCCTGGCCGGCGGTGCGGATCTCCGGGCGGTGCAGACGCTCCTCGGCCATGCCGACATCGCCACGACGCAGATCTACACGCATGTCCTCGACGAGCGGCTCCAGGAACTCGTCGCCGGGCACCACCCGCTCGCCGCCCGAAAGCCGTCCTGAGGAGGTGGCGCGCGCTGCGCCTTGACTTGAGCCGACCCCGTCGCCAGTTTGCGCCGCCAAATCAGGGGCCGGCCCGACGCGGGCCTTTGCGGGAGCCTTATGCGGACATTCCTCGATTTCGAAAAGCCGGTGGCCGACCTCGAAGGCCAGATCCAGGAGCTCAGGCGACTGGAGGACGGCGAGGACGGCGTCTCGGTCGCCGACGAGGTGGCCGCGCTCGAAGCCAAGGCGCGCGACGCGCTGAAATCCATCTACGCCAAGCTGACGCCGTGGCAGAAGACGCAGGTCGCCCGCCACCCCGACCGCCCCCATGCGCGCGAGTACCTCGATCGTCTATTCACCGAGTTCACGCCGCTCGCTGGCGACAGGAAGTATGCCGACGACAAGGCGATCGTGGCCGGCCTCGCCCGGTTCCGTGGCCAGGCCGTCGCGGTGCTCGCCCAGGAGAAGGGCGCGGACACGCAAAGCCGCATCAAGCACAATTTCGGGATGGCGCGGCCGGAGGGCTACCGGAAGGCCGTCCGCTTGATGGAACTTGCCGACCGGTTCGGGCTGCCGCTCATCTCCCTCGTCGATACGGCCGGCGCCTATCCCGGCATCGGCGCCGAGGAGCGCGGCCAGGCCGAGGCGATCGCCCGCTCGACCGAGATGTGCCTGAAGATCGCCGTGCCGAGCGTCGCCGTCATCATCGGCGAGGGCGGTTCGGGCGGGGCGATCGCGATCGCGACCGCGAATCGCGTCTTCATGCTCGAGCACGCGATCTACAGCGTCATCTCGCCGGAGGGTGCCGCCTCGATCCTCTGGAAGGATTCCGCGCGTGCCCAGGACGCGGCGACCGCGATGAAGATCACGGCCTCCGACCTGATCGGCCTGAAGATCATCGACGGCGTGATCGCCGAGCCGATCGGAGGCGCGCACCGGGCGCCGTCGGACGCGATCGATCGCACCGGCCAGCGGATCGCCGAGGCGCTGGACGAGCTCGCCGGCCTGTCCCCGGAGGAGCTGAGGCGGGCGCGAAGGGACAAGTTCCTCGCCATCGGCCGATCGGTCGGCTGACGCGCCGGCCTGCGGCGCCGCGGCAACACCCTTCCGGATTCCCTTGTCTCTGCCGCAGAAAAGCCTGCGCGACTTGCGGTAACGGTTCGTCAACGATAACGCTCGCAGTGTTGCGCGGTGCATCGGTAACGGCTATGGCGAGGGGCGGGGCATCCATGCGCACCTCTAATTCACGACACCGGCTCCTGCCGGCACTGATCGCGGCGGCGCTTTCGGCGACGCTGCTGGCATCGTGCAACGACATGACTGCGGGCATGCTGCCGAAGCATCTCGCGCCGCTGCCTTCGGCCATGAAGTCGCTGATCGCCGCGAACGGCATGGAGGAGCGGAGCCCGATCCTCATCCGGATCTTCAAGGAGGAGAACGTCCTCGAGGTCTGGAAGAAGCAGAAGGCGACCGGCCGCTTCGCGCTGCTCAAGAGCTACGACATCTGCGCCTGGGCCGGGAAGCTCGGGCCGAAGATCAAGGAAGGCGACCGGCAGGCTCCGGAAGGGTTCTACACGATCACCCCGGCGCAGATGAACCCGAACTCGTCCTACTACCTCTCGTTCAACCTCGGATTCCCGAACCAGTTCGACCAGTCGCATGGCCGCACGGGCAAGCTCCTGATGGTCCACGGCGCGTGCTCGTCGGCGGGCTGCTACGCCATGACGGACGAGCAGATCGCGGAGATCTACGCGATGGCCCGGCTCGCATTCGACGGCGGCCAGCGGTCCTTCCAGGTCCAGGCCTATCCGTTCCGGATGACGCCGGAGAACCTCGCCAAGCATCGCGGCGATCCGAACATGCCGTTCTGGAAGATGCTGAAGGAAGGCCACGACCATTTCGAGGTGACCGGCCAGGAGCCGAAGGTCGACGTCTGCTCCAGGCGCTACGTCTTCAACGCGGCGCCGGTCGCCGGCGTGAAGTTCAGCCCGGCGGCCGCGTGTCCCCCGATGAGCGTGCCCGACCCGATCCGCGTCGCCGTCAGCGAGAAGGCGGCCAAGGACGAGGCGAAGACGCAGATCATCGTCGCCAAGCTCGAGGCGAACGAGCTGAAGAAGATGCAGCAGGACCAGGCGCCGCAATCCGGCGGGTCCGAAACCCTGCTCGCCGGCATCTTCAAGCGGAACGGCTCCGGCCCGGCGAACGAGGCGATGCCGTCCGTGATGGCGTATTCCAAGGCCGCTCAGAGCGTGCCGCAGGCCGGGTCGCCGCCGGTCGTCACGGCCGCGCTGGCGCCGGCCGAGCCCGGCACCACCGGCTCGGTCGCGAGGTCGGCTGCGGCTGCGAAGACCGAGCCTGCCCGGGC
>JAEZEK010000456.1 GCA_023417735.1 Pseudomonadota bacterium
AGCCCGAACCCGCCAAGGTCGCGGAGGCATCCCGGCCGGCGGCAGCAGCCGCGGCACCGGCAGCCCGCAAGGGCAACGGCGACGGCCGGATCTTCGCTTCTCCGCTCGCGCGCCGGCTGGCCGCGGAGAACGGGATCGACCTCGCCGCCGTCTCCGGCTCCGGGCCGCACGGCCGCGTCATCCAGCGCGACATCGAGCAGGCGATCGCCGGCGGGGCCGCCAAGGCCGGGAAGCCGGGGGCGGCCGCGCAGGCACAGACCGCTCCTGCGGCGGCACCGGCCGGCCCCTCGGACGAGCAGATCCGGAAGCTCTTCGCAGAAGGCTCCTACGAGCTCGTTCCGCACGATTCCATGCGCAAGACCATCGCCCGGCGGCTCGCCGAGGCGAAGGCGACGATCCCGCACTACTACCTGACGGTGGATTGCGAGATCGACGCGCTTCTCAAGATGCGCGCCGAGATGAATGCCGGCGCGCCGACCCGCAAGACGGAGAAGGGCGAGGAGCCGGTCTACAAGCTCTCGGTCAACGACTTCGTCATCAAGGCGCTCGCCATGGCGCTGATGGCGGTGCCGGACGGCAACGTGACCTGGACGAGCGAGGGCATGCTGAAACACAGGCATGCCGACATCGCTGTCGCCGTGGCGCTGCCCGGCGGCCTCATCACGCCGGTGATCCGCTCTGCCGATCAGAAGACCCTCTCCGCGATCTCCAACGAGATGAAGGACCTCGCGAAACGCGCGCGGGACCGGAAGCTCAAGCCGGAGGAATACCAGGGCGGCGCGACGGCGGTGTCGAACCTCGGCATGTTCGGCATCCGCGACTTCAGCGCGGTGATCAACCCGCCGCAGTCGAGCATCCTCGCGATCGGCGTCAGCGAGGAGCGGCCCGTCGTCCGCAAGGGCGAGATCGTCGTGCGCAACATCATGACCGTCACCATCTCATGCGACCATCGCGCGATGGACGGGGCGCTCGGCGCCGAGCTGATCGCCGCCTTCAAGCGCTACGTCGAGAATCCGATCGCCATGCTGGCCTGACGAACCGGCCGGCGGGCATGTCAATCGAAACCGGAGGAAGTCAGGAATGGCCCAGAGCAATCGTTCGGCGGAAGCCGTCTGGAGGGGTGCCGGCAAGGACGGCAAGGGGACGCTCACGTCCTCGACCGGCACGCTGTCGGGCGTGCCCTATTCCGCCGGCATGCGGTTCGGCGACGAGGCGGGCACCAATCCCGAAGAGCTGATCGCCGCCGCCCATGCCGGCTGCTTCAGCATGGCGCTTGCCTTCGCGCTTTCCGGTGCCGGGCATCCGCCGGAAGAGCTTCGCACCACCGCCAAGGTGAAGATGGAGAAGGCCGACGGCGGCGGGTTCAGGATCTCGGCCGTCGAGCTGACGCTCACCGGGAAGGTGCCCGGGCTTTCCGAAGAGGAGTTCAGGAAGCACGCCGAGGGCGCCAAGGCCGGCTGCCCTGTGTCCAAGGTTCTGAACGCCGACATCACCCTGAATGCACAGCTGAGCAGCTGACCGCGCATAGCTCGGCAATCGTCGGACGGCCGGCACCTGCCGGCCGTTGCTCTTTCCGCTCAAGCCGTGCGCCGCGTTCCGCGGAGCCCCGCGGCCGAGCGCCGGATGCACAGGCGCCGGGGCGCCGCCCTCGGTGTTGTGACCCTTCCGCAACAGCTCCTTAAAGCCTCTTCGGCTAGGCTCGGGACCGGTTAACAGCGCCGCGTTTCAGCCATAAACGGGGCGCAGGTCAGATCCCGTTTCCGCATGCAAAGGGACCTTGCGGAGCGCGGGATCTCCGTTGAGGAGCGCCGCGCTGGCGGCGGCATGCGCGAGGGGTCGTGTGAGTATGGACGCCAAGGTTTTCGACAAGTCTCGCCTGCCGAGCCGGCACGTGACCGAGGGCCCCAGCCGGGCCCCGCACCGGTCGTACTACTACGCGATGGGCCTGACCCGGGAGCAGATCCACCAGCCGTTCGTCGGCGTGGCGACCTGCTGGAACGAGGCAGCGCCTTGCAACATTTCGCTCGCCCGCCAGGCCCAGGCGGTGAAGAAGGGCGTGGCGGCCGGCAACGGCACGCCGCGCGAGTTCACCACCATCACGGTCACCGACGGCATCGCCATGGGCCACCAGGGCATGAAGGCCTCGCTGGTCTCGCGCGAGGTGATCGCCGATTCCGTCGAACTCACCATGCGCGGCCATTGCTACGACGCCCTCGTCGGCCTTGCGGGCTGCGACAAGTCGCTGCCCGGCATGATGATGGCCATGGTGCGCCTCAACGTGCCGTCGATCTTCATCTATGGCGGCTCGATCCTCCCCGGTTCCTTCCGCGGCCGCGAGGTGACGGTCCAGGATCTCTTCGAGGCCGTCGGCATGTACTCGGTCGGGCGGATGTCGGGCGAGGACCTCGACGAGCTCGAGCAGGTCGCCTGCCCGTCGGCGGGCGCCTGCGGCGCGCAGTTCACCGCCAACACCATGGCGACCGTCTCCGAGGCCATCGGCCTCGCGCTGCCCTATTCGGCCGGCGCGCCGGCCCCCGACGAGCTCCGCGCCCGGGTCGGCATGGCCGCCGGCGAGAAGATCATGGAGCTGATCGCCCGCAACATCCGCCCGCGGGACATCGTCACCCGCGAGGCGCTGGAGAACGCGGCGACCGTCGTGGCCGCCTCGGGCGGCTCGACCAATGCCGGGCTGCATCTGCCGGCGATCGCGCACGAATGCGGCATCAAGTTCGACCTCTTCGACGTTGCGGAGATCTTCAAGCGGACGCCCTACATCGCCGACCTGAAGCCCGGCGGCCGCTACGTCGCGAAGGACATGTTCGAGGCCGGCGGCATTCCGCTGCTGATGAAGACGCTGCTCGACAACGGTTTCCTGCACGGCGACTGCATGACCGTGACGGGCCGCACAATCGCCGAAAACCTCGCGCAGGTTCATTGGAACCCGGACCAGGACGTCGTCCGTCCGGCCAACGATCCGATTTCCCCCACCGGCGGCGTCGTCGGCCTGAGGGGCAATCTCGCTTCGGAGGGCGCCATCGTGAAGGTGGCCGGGATGTCGACCCTGCGCTTTTCGGGCCCGGCCCGCTGCTTCGACAGCGAGGAGGCGTGCTTCGACGCGGTCGCCAACCGCCGGTACCAGGAAGGCGAGGTGCTGGTCATCCGCTACGAGGGCCCGAAGGGCGGACCTGGCATGCGCGAGATGCTCTCGACCACTGCCGCGCTCTACGGCCAGGGAATGGGCGACAAGGTCGCGCTCATCACGGACGGCCGGTTCTCCGGCGCGACCCGCGGCTTCTGCATCGGTCACGTCGCCCCCGAGGCGGCGGTCGGAGGGACGATCGGGCTGCTCAGGGACGGCGACGTCATCACCATCGACGCGGTCGCCGGCACGATCGACGTGGCGCTGTCGGACGCCGAGCTCGCCGAGCGGCGCGCCGCGTGGCAGCCCCGCGAGATCTCGATCCGCTCCGGCGCGATCTGGAAGTACGCGCAGATCGTCGGCTCGGCGCGCGACGGGGCGGTGACGCATCCGGGCGGCTACGGCGAAACGGTGACCTATGCTGATCAATAGGGTCACGGCACTCGCCGTCATCGGCGAGATGGCTCTTGCCGGCGCGGCCTTTGCCGGGCCGGCGGAGCTCTCGCCCGGCGAGGCGTTCCGCTCGGGCTATGCCGCCTACAAGAAGGGCGATACGGCAGAGGCGATCGAGGCGCTCAACTACGCCGCCTCGAAGGGCCATGCCGCGTCGCTCTGGAAGCTTGGCCGGATGTATGCCACCGGCGACGGCGTGACCGAGGACGACCGCAAGGCGCTCGAGATCTTCTCGCAGATCGCGAACGACTACGCCGACGGCAATCCGCGCGGATCGGAGGCGCCCTACGTCGCCGATTCCTTCGTCTCGCTCGGCCGCTACTTCCAGTCGGGCATTCCCGGCGGCCTGCAGGCGGACCTCGTCCGGGCGCGCCGCTACTACGCCTATGCCGCCTCCTATTTCGGCGAGCCCGAGGCGCAGTACCGGCTGGCCGGCATGTACCTCAACGGCGATGGCGGCGAGAAGAGCGAGCGGCAGGCGGCGCGCTGGTACAAGCTCGCGGCGCGCAAGGGCCATGCCGGCGCGCAGGCCGAGCTCGGGCGGCTCCTCTACGAAGGCATCGGCATCGAGCGCAACCCGGTGCGCGGCCTGATGTGGCTCTCAATCGCCCAGCTCACCGCCAAGGGCGACGCCGGCATCCAGGCCAAGCACGAGGCGGCATTCTCCGCCGCGGGCGAGACCGATCGCCGGACCGCGCTGACGCTCGCCGAGGACTGGCTGTCCCGACGGACGGCGGCCAAGTAGAGCTCAGTCCGCGAGCTCGATCCAGACCGGGACGTGGTCTGACGGCTTTTCCCACGCACGCGTGTGCCGGTCTATTCCGGCGCTGCGCAGCCGGTCCGCCGCCTCCGGCGACAGCATCAGATGGTCGATGCGGATGCCGTCGTCCTTCTGCCAGCAGCCGGCCTGATAGTCCCAGAAGGTGTATCTGCCCGGGCCGTCGTCGACGGCCCGAACGGCATCGGTCAGGCCGAGGGCGGCCAGGCGCCTGAATGCCTGCCGCGCCTCCGGCTGATAGAGTGCGTCGTTTGCCCAGGCCTGCGGCCGCTTGGCGTCGATGGGCGTCGGGATGACGTTGAAATCGCCGGCGAGCACCAGCGGCTCTTCGAGCGCCAGCCGATCGCGCGCCCAGTCCTCCAGCCGTTCGTGCCAGGCGAGCTTGTAGGCGAACTTCTCGGTGCCGATCGGGTTGCCGTTCGGCATGTAGGCGCAGGCGACCCGGACGATGCCGGCGGGGGCGGAGACGACCCCTTCGAGAAAGCGGGCCTGAGCGTCGCCGTCATCGCCGGGGAGCCCGCGGCGGACGTCCTCCAGTTTGTGCTTCGACAGGATGGCGACGCCGTTGAAGCCCTTCTGCCCGACCACCTCCACGTTGTAGCCCAGCGCCTCGATCGGCGCGCGCGGGAAGGTCTCTTCCTGCGACTTCACTTCCTGGAGGCAGACGACGTCGGGGCTCGCCTCCCTCAGCCAATGGCCGAGCGAATCGAACCGCGCCTTGATGCCGTTGATGTTCCAGGTGGCGATCCGCATCGGCCCGGTCAGAGCGAGAAGCTCGTCCCGCAGCCGCACGATGCCGTGGCCTGGGGATTGCGGATATGGAAGGACTGCCCGATCAGGTCGTCCACGAAATCGATTTCCGAGCCGCCGAGATACTCGAGTGAAACGGGATCGATGAGGACCGTCGCGCCGTCGCGGGCAATGACGAAATCCTCTTCGGCCGGTTCCTCACGCACGAGGTCGTAGCGGTACTGGAAGCCCGAGCAGCCGCCGCCCTCGACGCTGATGCGCAGCGAGGTGCCGGCAGGCTCGCCGCCGAGGATGCGCGCGACGCGGTGCGCAGCGCGCTCGGTCAGGATCACGGGTGCATCCTGCATGCGAAGACTCCGCTGTTGCCGCGCCGTGCCGTAGAGCTAAGAACGGGTCGGCTGCGAGTCAATCGGAAGGACGAGGCGGTGCGGGACTGGCCGGAGAACGTCGCGCTCGGCGGCCGACGCTGGCAGGCGCCCTATGCCGAGGACC
>JAEZEK010000486.1 GCA_023417735.1 Pseudomonadota bacterium
GCAGATGCGCGACCCGCGCCGCGGGCACGCCGGGACGCTCGGCCGCGATCCGGCGGGCCTCCGTGCCGACGCAGAGGATCTCCCCGCTGGCGATCGCCTTGGCCACGGCCGAGCGCACCGCCTCCTCCAGGCTCGGCGTCCGGGCGGCGTCGATCGTGCTGACGGGCGGGAACAGATGGGCAGTCATCTTCTTGTTCTTTCGCGGGCCGCCCTGGGAACGCCGGAGCCGGGCGCCGGTTCCGACGCGGCGCATGCGCGCAAGGCGGATTTCGCGCTTTGCGCGCTTCCGTACCCGAACGTAGACCAGTGGGGGAAAACTGCGCGCGGATGCGGGAGACCGTCATGGTCACGCCCGCGCGTCCGCGCTAGGATGACGTGCATGGGGGCCTCGATGGATCCTGCTCAGATCGCCTTCGAATTCGTGGAGCGGTGCAACGCCCACCCCTCGGTCGAGGCCGTGCTCGCCGATTTCGGGGCCTGCGCCGGACGGTTCGGCTTCGAGCATTTCATCCTGACCGGCCTGCCGGTGCCGACTGCGAAGCTGGAGCCGCTCGTGCTCCTCAACGGGTGGCCCGGCGGCTGGTTCGCACGCTACAACGAGCGGGATTACTTCGCCGCCGACGGCGTCAGCCAGTGGGCGCTGCGCACCCATCAGCCGTTCCTCTGGCGCGAGGTTCCCCCCGGCCTGCGCGACACGGCGGGCTCGCGCCTCGTCGCGAACGAGGCGGTCGAGTTCGGGCTGCGCGACGGCTACGTGGTGCCGATGTACTCCGCGCGGCACTGGCAGTCGGCTGTCTCCTTCGCCAGCAGCGCGCCGTGCGACCTCAGCCGCCGGGACCGCGCCGCGCTCCACCTCATGGCGATCTACGCGAACGGCGCGGTCCGGCAATTGCTGGGGGAGAGCCGGTCCGTGCAGCGCCTGTCGGACCGGGAGCGCGAGGTGCTGCGCTGGACCGCGGAGGGAAAGACGGCGTGGGAAGTCTCTGTCATCCTCGCGATCTCCGAACGCACCGTGGCCAAGCATCTGGAATCGGTCCGGCGCAAGCTCGACGTCACCACCACCAGCCAGGCCGTCGCGGTGGCGTTCCAGAGCGGAGAAATCGCGCTCTAGTCAATACGTAGATCCGCCACCTGACAGCGTCCTCGCGAAGGTTAATGTCCTGCGCTATCGCGCGCAGGAGGCCTTGTCATGGTCGAAGTGCATGTCGTTGCGAGCAACAACCGCGATCTCTACGAGGCCGAGCTCGACAGCTACTTCGAATGGCGGCACCGGGTCTATGTCGGCGAGAAGGGCTGGCATGCGCCGTTCCCGGACGGCCGCGAGCGCGATCAGTTCGACACGGCGCGCGCAACCTATCTGCTGGGCTTCGAGAACGGCGACCTCGTCACCGGCTCGCGTCTCCTTCCCACCGACGCGCCGCACCTTCTGTCCGAGGTCTTTTCGCATCTCGGCGAGGTGAAGTGCATCCCGCGCCGGCCGGACGTGGCCGAGTGGACGCGGATGCTGGTCGTCCCGAGCCGGCGTGAGCGCGGCCATTCCGGGGTCGCCGGGCAGATGTGCTGCGCGGTCATGGAGTACCTGCTGGAGGAAGGCGCCAGCCAGGTGGGCGGGGTGCAGGAACTCTACTGGCTTCCGCGCTGGCAGGATTACGGCTGGCGGGTGCATCCGCTCGGGCTGCCGGACGAGATCGGCGGCGTCTGGTGCCTCGCGGCCTATTTCGACGTATCGGAAGAGGCGCTCGCCGGCGTGCGCGCGGCGACCGGGGTGGCTCGGCCGCTCCTCGTGCGCAAGGGCGCGCCCGATCCGTTCGTGCCGCGGCCGAAGGTCCCGCCGCCGCGGCCGGGCCTCGACCTTCAAGGCGGCATCGAGCAGATCGACTGAGTGGACATCATGGCGAACGGCGACCTCAGGACGGCCGAACTGATCCCGCTCCAGGCGCGCCGGGAGCAGGCGGGCGATTGCGCGCCGCGCATCGCGCTCGCCTATGCGATCGCGGATCTCCAGCGGCAGGCCGAGGAACTCGGCCTCCCGCTCGTCGCCCACCTGCTCGAACTGGCGCTGTGCGAGGCGGGCCGGCTGACCGACGACCCGTCCGGAGCCTAGGCCAGGCCGCGCGGCTCCTCCGCTTCGCGGGCGAGCCAGCGCTCGGCGGCCTGGATCACGACCTGATCGTCCGGCCTCGCCTCCATCTGCGCCAGCGCCCTGGCGGCACGCAGCACCGGCACCAGCATCGCGCGATTGTCCGGGCCCGGTTCGCCGCGCGCCCGGCGCAGTGCGAAGGTCAGGGCCTCGGAGAGATTCTCCGCTGCGCTGAGCGCCAGTTCGCGGTCACTGCCGGCCGCCTCCGCCGCCATCTCCCCTTGCGGGAAGAAGAAGGATATGGGCACGTCCAGCGCGCGAGCGATCTGCTGAAGACGGCTCGCACCGATGCGGTTCACGCCGCGCTCGTACTTCTGCACCTGCTGGAACGTCACCCCGATTGCGTCGCCGAGGGCCTCCTGGGTGATGCCCAACTGCTTGCGTCGCAGGCGGACCTGGCTGCCGACATGAACATCGATCGGGGCGGGCGACCGGGTCGCACTGATTTCGGCCTGAGCCATCAAGCCTCCTGAACAGCGGTTGGATGAATGGGGGACGAACGGGCGACACTATGCCCGATGCACCGTGGAGGCGAGCAAATCCGCCCCTCGCGGCACAGCGCGGCAAAAAAGGTCTTAACCGACACAACCGCACCCGCCCCCGGAGCGGCTGTCGGTCGGACCCGGCGGGCTGGCACATCTCGCTGTCTTTTTCGAGCCGGCACGCTTCTTCGCTCATCCATCGACGAACGCTATAGCGTACCATCAACTTGCGCGTAAGTATCCAAAATGTCTTGTTGAATTCGTTCGTGTACAATTCGACGGCAGTGACATGCCCGGCCGCGCTTCCCCGGCTCGTGCCGCAGCGGATGCAGGGCGGCCCGTTTTCGGCGCCTCGTCGGACGCGCGACGGGGCAAACCCGTTTGAGACCAAATCAACACGGCGGAGTTGATCAACTCAAGGTAGTGCATCGGTTTGTCTCCGGCCCGGACTCGGCCGCCAGGATCGCGGCCAGCCCGGCCCGATAGTCCGGGTGGCGCAGGCGCACGCTCAGGACGTCCTTCATCCGCTCGTTCCGGACGCGCTTGTTCTCGCCATAGAACGTCCGCGCCATGGCGCTCATCTCGGCCTCTTCGAAGGGCACCTCGGGCGGAGGCGGCAGGCCGAGCAGGGCGGCGGCATGCGCGAGCACGTCCTCTGGGGGTGCCGGCTCGTCGTCGGCCGCGTTGAAGATGCCGTCCGATCCACGGGCGAATGCCGCCTCAACGATCGCGGCGATGTCGTCCACATGGATACGGTTGAACACCTGGCCCGCCTTGATGATGCGCCGGGCCGTCCCGCTCCTGACCTTCTCGAACGGGCCCCTCCCGGGACCGTAGATGCCGGCGAGACGGATGAGCGCGACGGGTGTGCCCGTCGTTCCGGCGAAGCGCTGCCATTCCTCTTCGGCTGCGAGCCGCTGGCGGGATCGCTGCGAGGCGGGGCGGCACGGGCTCGTCTCGTCGACCCAGGCGCCGGCGTGGTCGCCGTAGACGCCGACGGTGGACAGGTAGACGACGGACCGGGGCCTCGCCCGGGCGAGGTCGTCGCGGAAGACCCGCAGGACGGGGTCTCCCTCGGCGTCGGGCGCAATGGAGACGAGGACGTGATCGGCCTCGGCGAGGTCCCGTGCCACGGCCTCGCTGCGCGTCCGACCGTCGAAGACCGCCGCGTCGATGCCGGACGCTCGGAGGCGGTCGGCCTTGTCGGCGCTTCGGGTCGTGCCGGCCAGACGGGCGAGGCG
>JAEZEK010000027.1 GCA_023417735.1 Pseudomonadota bacterium
TGGCGAAGGCGAGGAACCGCGGTGCGAGCGCGAGCACCGCGTCCCAGCTGTTCTGGCTGAGCGACCCCGCGCCCCAGATGAAGAGGCTGACCAGATAGCGCTCGTTGAACAGGATGATGATGGCGGCGAGCGCGCCGCAATAGAGGCTCACCAGAAGGCCTGCGAGGATCAGCGCGAAAGGCGAGAAGCGGCGCCGCGCCCCGATCGCGAAGACGATTGCGGCGGCCGCGGCGGCGCCGGCGATGGCGACCGCGTCGCGTCCGAGCCAGAGCAGGTCCGGCGCGAGCAGCGTCGCGAGCGCGAGGGCGAGATTGGCGCCGGCCGACAGGCCGAGCGTCGTGGGCGACGCGAGCGGATTGCGGAGCACCTGCTGCAGGACGGCGCCCGAAAGGCCCAGCATGGCGCCGCAGAGGAGCGCCGTCGCCGCGCGCGGCAGGCTCGAATGAAGGAGCACCATCCGCTCCACGTCGAAGCCGTCAGGCATCATTGCGAGCCGCAGGAGCTCGGTTCCCCAGAGGCGCGCGCCGAACAGCATGGCGAGGGCGGCGAATGCGAGCGCCACCGCCGGCGGCCCGAGACGGCTCCCGATCATGGCGAAACGCTCTCCAGATGCGCCGTCAGGAGCTCGGCGAAGCGGAGCGCCGAGGGCACCATGCCGAACATGAGGACGCCGGGCAGGGTCGAGACCTGCCCTCTCCGGACGAAGGGCAGGCTCGTCCAGAGCGGGCTCCTGGCGAGCGTCGGGACGGTGTCCGGCGGAACCGGCTCGAACGCGATCAGGCGGAGGCCCGGGTCGAGCCGGCCCAGTTCCTCGATCCCGATGGTCTGGAACCCCCAGTAATTGGTCGCGCCCGCCCAGGCGTTCGCGACGCCGAAGCGGTCGAGGACGTTCTGGTAGAGGCTATGCCGCCCGTAGATGCGGGCGTGCCGGTCGTCCATGAAGTTTACGAGCGCGACGGGCGGGATGTCCCGGCGGGCAAGCCGGCGGGCACAGTCTGAGAAGGCGTCATCGGCTGCAGCGAGGAAGGCTTCGGCGGGGTCCTCCCGCCCGAGCCGGCGGGCGAGGTCCCGCGTGGCGGCCTCGGCCCGCCGGAGCGGTTCGCCGTCTTCGGCATAGATTGCGAAGGAGAGGACGGGCGCGATGCGCTCCAGCACCCCGCGCGCGGCCTCGAGATAGGGCGTGATTAGGATCAGGTCGGGCCGCATCGCCGCAAGAAGCTCGAGATTGGGCTCCTGGTCCGCCCCGACATCCACCACGGCCGAAGGAAGCTGCGGCTCCACGACCCAGATATCCCAGTCGGCCGCCGCCGCGACGCCGGCCGGCACGACGCCGAGCGCGAGGAGCGTGGTGGCGAGGCCGTAATCGAGCGAGACGATGCGCGGCACCGCCCGAGGCGAGCCGGCAAAGGCGGACGGCATCGCCAGGAAAGCCAGGACGCCGGAGAGGACCGCGCGCCGCGTCGCCGATCCGCAAGTGCCGTCCGTCATGGGTGCGCGATCAGAGCGGCAGGGCGACCGGCCCGGCACCGGCCGGGTGGGCGATCACCGCCATCGGCAGGCCGTAGACCGTGTCGAGCATGCCGGGGGCCATCAGGTCGCCGGGCGGGCCCTCGGCGACGAGGGTGCCGTCGCGGAGCGCGCAGATGCGGTCGGCGAAGCGGGCCGCCATGTTGACGTCGTGGAGGACGAGGAGGACGCTCGCGTCGGTCTCGCGGCTGAGATCCCGGACGAGCGTCAGGATCTCCATCTGGTGCTGGACGTCGAGCGCGGAGGTGGGCTCGTCGAGGAGCAGGCAGCGGCTCTCCTGCGCGATCAGCATCGCGATCCAGGCGCGCTGGCGCTCGCCGCCGGAAAGCGTCTCGATCGTCCGGCCGGCGAAGCGCTCCACGCCGGTCAGCGCCATCGCCCGCGCGACGCCCGCTTCGTCGGCCGCTCCGAACCGGCCGAGGGCGCCGTGCCAGGGATAGCGACCATAGCCGACGAGCTCGCGCACGGTGAGCCCCGCGGCGGCGGGGGGCTCCTGCGGCAGGTAGGCGACCGCGCGGGCGAAGGCGCGGCGTTCCCACGACTGGAGCGGACGGCCCTCGAAGGCGACTGTGCCGCTGCTCGCAGTTACCTGCCGCGCGAGCACCTTCAGAAGCGTCGACTTGCCCGAGCCGTTCCGCCCGATGAGCGCGGTCACCTCGCCGTGCCGGACGTCGAGGTCGACGCTCCCGATGAGCTGGCGACCGCCCGCGGAAACGGCCAGCCCCCGGATCTCGAATGCGATTTCGGCCGCGCGCGGCACGCGTTCAGAACCGGTAACGCAGGCTGCCGATGACCGAGCGGCCCTCGTCGCGGTAGCAATAGCCCGAGGTGCAGGTCACGCCCCGATGGTCGAGGAGGTTCGTCGCGTTCACCTGCGCGCGCACGCCCTTCATCCGCGGATTGAGCGCAGCGAAGTCGTAATGGAGCGCCGCGTCGAGATAGACGCGGTCGGCGTTCTCGATCGTGTTGAGGTCGTCGCCGAAGCTCCGGCCGACATAGCGGACGCCGGCGCCGAAGCCGAGCCCTTCGGCCGGCCCGGACTGGAGCGTGTAGTCGGCCCAGACCGAGAACTGATGGTTGGGCGTGGAGGTGAGCTCGTTGCCGACCGTCCCGGCCGCCCCGCGCAGGATCTCGGTTTCGACATAGGCGTAGGACGCGATCAGGCTCAGGCCGTTCTCGAGCGACGCGTTCGCCTCCAGC
Source organism: Pseudomonadota bacterium (assembly GCA_023417735.1). Taxonomy (GTDB): domain Bacteria; phylum Pseudomonadota; class Alphaproteobacteria; order Rhizobiales; family Afifellaceae; genus Propylenella. The sequence continues at coordinate 2,728 of JAEZEK010000027.1, forward strand.
TCGAAGCCGCGCGAACGCATGTCGAGCTGGACCTGCCGGTTGACGCCCGTCGAGGCGTCGAAGACGACGCCGTCCTCCTGCTCGATCTGGAACACGGACGCCGTCAGCACGGCGTTGGTGCCGGGAAGGGCGTACTTCGCACCGCCTTCGACCTGCTTGCCGATCGTCGGCTTCGCGGGCCCGCCGGAGACGACGGTGCCGACATTCGGCGTGAACGAGGTGGTGTAGCTCGCATAGGGGACGAGCCCGAACTCGGTGACGTATCCGAGGCCGACGCGCCACGAGAACGCCTGATCCTCCTGGGTGGTGGTGACGCGGCCGCCGGTGGCGTCCGGCAGGGTCGTGTCCCCCGTCAGCCAGTCGTACCGGCCGCCGACCGTCAGCCGCCAGTTGCCGAAGCGTGCCTGGTCCTGCGCGTAGAGGCCGAACTGCGTCATGTCCTGCGCCGAAGAGAAGGCGAGCGGCAGCGTCCCGGCCGCCGGCAGCGCGCCGAAGCCCTGCCGCTGGTCGTAGCCGATCCAGCCGTAATCGACGCCGACGAGGACCGTGTGGTCGACCGCGCCGGTCGAGAATTCGGCCTGGACCTGGTTGTCGATGACGAAGCTGTCGACCTGCTCGGCGTTGCGGCCGGCCGCGCGCGTGAAGGGCGTGGTCGTGATGTCGGTGATGTAGGCGTATTCGAGATCGTTGTGCAGCGTCAGGTAGCGGGCGTTCTGGCGGACGAGCAGCCAGTCGCTCACCCGGTGCTCGAATTCGTAGCCGATGCGCCCCTGCTTCTGGTTGAAGTCGTTGTAGCGGGGGTCGCCTTCGTAGATGCCCGTGATCCGGCCGCCGAGATTGTGGTAGGCGGCGGTGCCGCCGGTCGTGGCGTCCATGTACTCGCCCAGCACCGTGAGCTTGGTGTCCTCGTTCGGCTGCCAGGTGAAGGCCGGCGCGATGTAGAACCGATCGTCCGGGAAGCCGTCGATCTCCGTGCCGCTGTCGCGCACGACGCCGGTGAGGCGGTAGAGCAGGGTGCCGTCATCGGTGAGGGGCCCCGACAGGTCGAAATTCCCCTGCTTCCGGTCGTGGCTGCCGTACTGCACCTCGAGCTCTCGGAACGGGTACTCGGTCGGCCGCTTCGTCATGAGGTCGACCAGTCCGCCGGCGCTCGTCGCGCCGTAGAGCGCGGAAGCCGGGCCCTTCAGGACGGTGATCCCCTCGAGGCCGTAGATCTCGGTCTTGAACAGGCCCGTCGGGCTCGCGAACTGGCGCAGCCCGTCGCGGAAGATGCCGTTGTAGGTGAGCGGGAACCCGCGGATGAAGAAGGCGTCGAACCGTGGGTCGAAGCCGTAGCTGCCGACGCGCGCGCCGGGGACGTAGCCGAGCGCCTCGTTGAGCGTGCGGGGGTTCTGGTCGTCGAGCTGCTTCTCGGTGACCGTGGAGATCGCCTGCGGGACCTCCACCAGTGGCGTGTCGGTCTTGGAGCCGATCCGCCCGCTCTGCGCCACGTAGCCGTCCTGGACCAGGATGTCGTTGCTCGCCGCCTCGACGTTCAGCGTTTCGAGGACGACGGCATCCTGCGCGAAGGCGCCTCCGGCCGGCGACAGGAAGGTCGCGCCCAAGAGGGCGGCGGTGAAGGTGCGGACGGCACGGGTTTGCGGCACTGGAATTCCCCTCGATACGATCCTGGCCGTCTTCCCCGACAGGCTGGGCGGCCCCTCATTTGCCTCCGCTAGAAAAGAAGATGATCCGAGTCAACAATCCGGCGAAGAAAAAATAGACAACTAGACTCCTCTTTTTTCAGGTGCTACCGGGCAGCCGGATTCCGGCGCCTCGCAGCGCGAGCCGCCACCAGAGCGTGCAGAGAGGAATGGTCTTGATGAGCGCCCTGACGCCGGCCCGACGGCACGGACCCGGCTCTTCGCATCGTCGGCCGGTCCGCACCGGCAGGCTCGTCGTCCTTGCCCTTGCGATCGGCCTGGCGCCGCCGGCGGCCGGCCTCGCCCCCGCAC